>JBLHVH010000042.1:0-19334 GCA_047628385.1 Oleiphilaceae bacterium | reverse complement strand
AGTCTAAAATGCTCAAGCCAGTTAGCTTCAGGGGTGTTTTGAAAATGAGTATCAATCTCTTCAAACCATTTGATGCTCGTTAATGATTGTTCATAAGGCTTTTCGAACAAAGGTTTTAGGGAGTGTTCATAATGTTGCAGGGCAGTATTGATATCGTGGTTTTTAAGCAAGCAATTTGCCAGGGTATAGCCCATTGTAAAGGCAGAAGTTAATCCTTGTCCTGCGCTGTAATGGAATGACATTGCACCATCGCCAATCAACGTAACATTCTCATGGACTAAATTTTTCGTGGTATTCATTTTAAATGAATACCACGGCAAGTTGGCCAGTGTAAGTGAAATGTTGTCGCCATTACTACTCAGTATTTCATTTAAATACGGAATAGCTTCATGTGGTGACTTGCCTTTTAGCCTACCTGAGTTAGCGCATTGATTAGACATTTCTATGATCACAACTTGTTTGGTTTCGGTGAGCGGGTAAGACGTCATGATAATAACCCCTTCAGGGGCTTGGAAGGTGTAAAAACAGGCCTCTTTTCTGATTTGATCTGTTTCGTTCATAAACCATGAGAACTGCAATTTAGCGGTATGCACATGAGGTTTAAAGCTTTTTGTAAATTGCTGTTTAACGATGCTATTAACGCCATCAGCGCCGACTAACAAGTCCGAAGATTTTTTTAGTCGTTTGATATCAACTGGCGTTACTTTACGTTCTTTTATTTTTATGTTTAATGACAGTGCTTTCTCATGAAGGTACCGCATCAAATCAAAGCGTGTAACACTAAAACCATCTGAGAAATCAAAGATTCGACTGTCGTTATTAGTTTTGAAAAGTGCTTGGGTAATTAAGGGGGTTTCGCCATTAGGGAACAGTGCTTTAAAGTAATTTTCGTCCAATCTTTTTAATAAAGCATTACCTAAACTTTGCATTGTGTAGCCTAGTCCAAAGGAGTTAACTGACTCGTTTCTAGCTTCATAAACAACCACATTAATTTTAGGGTTTAGGGATTTGATCGAGCACGCAAAATATAAGCCTGCTGGACCGCCACCAATAATCGAGATTTTCATGTTCCGTAAACCTTTAATGCATTGAGAGTAAGGAGATAGTTGATTATACTACAACTTTACATTGTATAGATAGTAGATTGGCCAGCTTCTAACTTAAATGTGACGAACAGTGCGTCGCTATAGTGTTCACTATTTTGCAAGAAGCTTCGAATAACCAAGTACTTGCGTAAAATGCTCGTCAGCTAGGTATTGGTCAGCTAAAATAAAGCCTTGTTTATTCAGGAGATAATAGATTCGTGTCGAATAAAAGCTATCATCATGGCGACTTAAAAGAAGCACTCATTTCATCTGCACGAAAGATTCTTACCGAACAAGGCGCTGATGCATTATCACTAAGAGCGATTGCATCGGATGTGGGGGTGTCACATATGGCTCCTTATGCACATTTTAAAAATAAAAAGGCCTTATTTAAGTCTATTGCTGCAGGTGGTTTTCGGGAGTTATCGGATAAAATGCTGCTGGATAGCCAGGATGAATCAAAACCTCAAGATTTGATATTAGCGTATGGTGCAACCTATGTAGCGTTTGCGATAGATAATCCTCAGTTGTATCGGTTGATGTTAGGTCAGGTAGAAAACACAGGGCGTAGAAATCAGGATAATAACAGTAGAAGTAATAAAGGCCGGAGTGAATCTGAAGAAATAGGGCTCGATATTTCATTAATGAACTCAGAGGCCTCGACTGAGTTAGAGTCTAGTTCTACCCGTCCATTTATTTTACTTCAAGATGCGTTTGCAAAAGCGAATAAAAATGATAATGGAATCCAAACCAAAGCTCAGGCAGTCGGGGCTTGGGCGATGGTTCATGGTATGGCCGCATTGATTATTGAAGGGCACTTCACTATTCCGGAGACGATGTCATTGAAAGAGTTTCTAAAGATGACCGCAGTGCAATCACCTCGTTAAAAAAATCATATGACCGTTACACGCTATAGTATTATTTCAATATCTTGTGTTGGAAACGCAACACAAGAATGTATCCAGCCAAATTGTTTATCTGAAACTCTAAGGTGAGCTTCTGGTGGATTAAATACGTCTCCTGAAACCAGCTTTACACGACATAAGCTGCACTCTCCAGAGCGACAAGCGTTCTCTGCGGAATAGCCATTTCGCTCTAAACTATTTAAGAGGGGTTCGCCTACTTTAGCTTTAAAGCTGCCTTTTCCTTTTACAGTAATCGTGACCTCATCTTCCATGCCGACAGACTCAGGCCAACTATTTAACTGATCTGGATGTTTGGGCGGTCCATTTGCTTCAATGCGCACAAAGCGTGGCTCAACGGCTAAATTGCTTAATTGCGTCTGGCAATGTTCATTGAATGGGGTCGGCCCGCAGACATAAAATATCTTGTTGCTCGTCTCGCCAACAAGTGATTGAATTAAGTCACTTTCAATATGTCCCGTTAAACCACTAAAGCCTGCAGGCGGACGGGAAATAACTTCTGTTAGTTTAAAGTTGTCGTGTTGTTGTGCGAGTGTGCGTAATTCATCAATTAAGATAACGTCATCAATATAGCTTGATGCGTAGATAAAATGAAATTTATAATTTAGTTCACTATCCAGCACATTTTTTAGCATACTGATAGCCGGTGCAATACCAGACCCACCGGCTAAAAATACGAGATCTTTGCCATGAAAAATAGGATTATGATAAAAAGTACCCATTGGACCGGTGCTGAGAAACTGTTGTCCTGTTTTTATATGGTCTAGCAGGAAAGGTGTAACAAAGCCATTTTGGACTCGTTTCACGGTTAAATCATAATGTTTTCGCTGAGATGGCGATGAAGATATTGCGTAAGGTCGGGCGGTGTGAACGCCATCTATTTCAACAAATAGATTGATATACTGTCCCGCTTGAAAAGGGGGTAATGCCCCGCCTGTTGACACTAAGCGAAAGGTTTTAGTACTCGCTGTTTCTTTTATGATATCAGCAACTTCTAGCGTAAGACGTTTTGGGTGAAGTTTGGCTATAGTGTTTGCTGTTGCCCATTTTTGGTCTGAAAAATCTGATCCCGTTTCAGCAAGAGATGCTTTAATTTCAACCGCTTCTTGGTAGCCGACCACCACGCTTAATATGTTTCTTTTAGCTTCGATTTTTTCTGAATTAGAGAAGGCATTAGGCATTTTCAAGCTCCTGTTGATCTGATTTTAACTGCTTTAAGACAGCCCTTGCGGTTGACTCTCCTGCCATATAAGTTGGTTGAAATCCGCCCATATTATTCCAGCAGCCAGCCATATAAAGTCCTGAAATAGCATCAATACGGTCTCGAAATAATTCGGAGTCCTGAGGGTTTTGTTTGAAACCATAAATCGCACCATCGGGTGTGTTAAGGTAGCGCATCATTGTTAGAGGGGTTGCGACCTCTGCTTCTTCAATATAGTCGCGAATTTTTGGAAAAGTCTGGGCGATGACATCAATTAACTTTTCAGCAAATTCATATTTGGTCTTTGCATACTGTTCCTCGGGGATATCATTCCATACATCACCATATTGTAAGCAAACTAAGGAAACGATACTTTTACCTTCGGGTGCAAAACTAGGGTCATCAAAGTTGTAACACGTCAACATACCTGAAGCGGGTGCATTCATGGTGAACATGCCTTCATGCACTTTTTCTTCATCTTGAGTGTTACAAATAAAATTTGAGGCAGACGTAATGCCTAAATCTTCAGGGGTGCAATCAAGTCCCATGTATATTACGAAGGCTGATGTACCCATACGTCGCGATTTAAAGTCCTCTTGAACAGCAGTCGGCGCATGATCATGATCCAGTAATTCATTGTAGGTAATAATAGAGCTAGCATTAGACACAACAGCGGAACAAGTAACTTCATCACCAGTCTCAGTCAGAACGCCGCGTACTTTATCTCCATTTGTTAAAATTTTCTCAGCGCCACAGTTAAAACGAACTTCTCCGCCAGCCTCCATAAAAGATTCTAACAATGCACTTGACATGGCCTGAGAGCCACCTTTGATATGCCAAGGCTTAAAGGCGGCATAAGCATAAATCATGGAAGCTAAATCGGTGAAAGGTATTTGGCTGGGGGGTAAGCCAATATAGCACCAGTAGGCGGCTAAAATTGTTTTTAGTTTCTCATCTTCCAGATGTTCATCGAGTACTTCTTTGGCTGAACGCATGCCGTATTTAACATAATTAGGGCAGCTTGCTTCCAGCATTTTTTGATCATTTGCTTTGCGTGCTTGAGGGAGCATCATGAAGCTTTCTATAGTGATGGTTTCACATAACTTCATAAAACGTTTAATTCCCTCAATTTCTAGCGGGAATTCACTTTGTAACTGGCGACGTAAACCTGTCCAGCTTGCAGGGAGAGTCGTATCAATCTCCCCTGGTACAACGATGCGATAGAGTTGATGTTCTTGCACAAATTCGACTTTATCCATTACGCCTAATTTATCGAATATCTTTCGCATAATGAAAGGGCGTTCTTCGGTACCTAAGCCGCTTAGCTGGTGTAAGGCAACTTCAAATTCATATTCCCCTCGCACAAACGACGTTGCACAGCCACCAGGGATGTTATGACGTTCCAATAATAAAATTTTTCTACCGCCTCTTTGTAATGCGGTAGCGGCAGTTAGCCCTGCATTGCCAGCGCCGATTACGACGGCATCATATTGATTCATATAACTCTCCTGCTTTATCAGCCTGATTTGTGTAGACAGTGCGTTTGTATTTCAGGACATCTTGCACAATAAACTTTACAGTGTAAAGTTTATTTTTATGTGTTTCAAATTACATGTCTATTAAATAGGTATGTAATTTGTTTGATTTATTATGAAAACAAGAGGTCTAAAGATGTTAACGCGACAGTAGTCGGTCGCGTTATTCTGAACGTTTTGAGTAAGGTATATCTATGAATAATGAGTGTTGATAAGGAGGCATGAACCAACACTGAAGGCGCTTTGGTAAAGAAGACGTTATCTCTTTATTGCCTGCTGAACTTTAAACTAAGCGTTAACTATTCAAGCTAGCTTTTAGCTTTTGTAGTTGCGTCTCTAATGAAACACTCACACTGGAAGACATTGAGAAAAAACTTAGAAGTGTTTTTAAATTAGAATCATTATGATTGTCTAAATGAATTCTTTGCCATAAGGCTTGATTTACAAGTTGTAATTGCTTATTTCGACTAATTAATCCTTTTAAATCCCAATCAGGTGTTTTCTCTGCACGGTATTCAAAATATTGTTGCATCAAATAAACCGACACAGACCGCAATATAAACTCATTGCTTGAAGAGAAGGGCATGTGATGCATCGCCATTGGCTTAAGTTGGCCTAAAATTGGGCATTGACTGGTTGCTAGCACTAAGCCCATTAATGAACGTAAGCCTTCTTCAACGTTTGTTCGTTTACTGTAGGATCGGTCAGAAGCGATGACATTAATATTTACTTTTTGGCTAGCAGGCTTAGACTGAAAATCTTCAATCACATCTTGAATATCAAAGGCAGCAGGACATACTGGAGAGTCTTCTTCTGATAGTGGGCAATTACTACATTTACAATGCGACAATAGAACCCACTCAGGTGTATTACTCTTATTGAGCTCATTTCTCATTCCTGGGCGGTCAACATCAACCGTATAACTTAAGTCTTTGTTGTCATCAAACGAGAAATCGTATTTAACTTCCATAGGTAATCCCGATTACGTGGGTGCCAATAGCAGCAACAAAATATATATCACAAATACTTTATGCTTTAATCGATGGTGTATTTTTTTGTGTTAAAAGTTATCTATATAGTAGCTTGAACTCAGGTAATTACTATGGTGAAAATGTAACTTTCATACAAAAGTTGAAGTATAGTATTTATAAGATATTAAAATGTCTCGCTAGGCTCATTGACCGTGATAATTTCATCATTTGCGGGTAAGTCTACTTTCAGGTCTAGGAAGGTAAGGGAGGCTGTTTGCTCAGTTTCTGCTGGTATGTGGGCCGAAAAACAGTCATCAATATAGCCATTTAAAATGGCTTTATGCGTTGACCTAGGTTCAGGCACTGGTTTAGTCTTTTTCTTTTTTGTTGCGGTCTTAAGTGCTAAGTCTTTTAAAAATGGTGTCTTGGTAAACGTCGCAATATCTTGATCGGAAGACATTGATACTTCAAGTTCGGGTAGTTTATGGCCGTAATACTTTGATCCAGCTTTGTAGTGATGATTTACATTTAGCTTGGGTTGTATCGCTTTTTTATTTACGGGTCGGTGTTTTTTATCTAATTTTGGTTTAGAGCATAATATATAATGCTTTTTAATTTGAATAAGCAAAATAAGCACTAGAAATATGCTGATGGTTTCAAGAGTATGAATCAAATTTATGGTCACAATTGCACTGCTCGCCAAGGTAAGGATGGAATATTATTATTAGAATCTATTCAAAGTCCCTTAACTAGATCGGCTAGAGTTATAGTGCCCATTCTCTTGCTAATTCAGAATATCTTATACAGTATAAAACTGCATTTTTTATACTCGAATTAAATTTTTTGTAATATTTTTGTATTAAAAACACCTGCTTAACGTTAACAGGTATCTCAGCTTATTTGTAAGTAATTAAAACACTTTTGAGATGAGTTGGTCTGGCAAAATGGTCACTAAACGACTGAGGACTGACCAAGGTAACTTAGGTACAATAATATTGGCTTCTTGCTTATGAATACCTTTAAATATCGCTTGTGCCGCTTTTTCAGCGGTGATTACAAAGGGATATTTTTCCATGTCTTTTGCAAGCTCTGTTGCCACAAACCCTGGATGAACACTGGTCACTGATATACCTTTGTTTTTTAACTCCATGCGTACAGCGCCAAGATAATTCGAAAAACCCGCTTTAGAGCCTGAATATGCGGCGCTTCCGGGAATACCTCTAAATGCAGAAACAGAAGAGACGCCTACAATTTGTCCGCAAGGTTTTTTATTTTTAAATTGTGAGGTGTTTCTAAATAATGTCGCGGCAGCGTCAACAGTTGCCATCGCTGATATAAGATTTATTTGTACCACCTTACGATTAATTTCAAAATCATCCTTACCTGTTCGATGCACCGCTGTGATACCTGCGTTGGCAATGACAATGTCTATACCCCCTAGTTCATCACTAATCGACTTGAAGACGGGTAATATTTCTTCATCGTTTGCCACATCAAGTGACCGAATGGTAACCGGTGAACCGTATTGCGCTAAATCTTTTTGTAGTTGTTTCAAACGATCAAGCCTACGAGCCACCAAGCCTAACGCGTAACCTTTCTTAGCGTACTCATAAGCTAACGCTTCGCCAATACCTGACGAAGCACCTGTGATAATAACTTTTTTCATAATTTATCCTAATTTATATCGGCGAAGACACTTACTCGCCGGTAAACTGAGCATCTCGTTTTTGTAGAAAGGATAGAACGCCTTCCTGAGCGTCTTTACTTTTCATAATGGTAGTCATTTCATCGCTGACATGTTTAAACGCAATTTCTTGGGACTGCATTCGTGACATTTTGGATGATCGCAATGACGCTTGAACACCTAAAGGCGCTGCTTGGGCAACTTTTTCAGCCAGTTCAAAGGCGCGCTGGTGTAAGTTTTCTAATGATACTATTTCCTGGATCATTCCCCATTTTAAGGCTTGTTCTGCCGTAAAAGTATCACCGGTTAATAGATAACGCTGCGCATTTGACCAGCCAATTTCATCCTGTAACTTGATCGTTCCACCTCGACAAGCATAAATGCCACGCTTCACTTCCAGTTGTGCAAACCGAGTATCGGGGGTGGCCAAGCGAATTTCGGTATTCAGCAGTAATTCCAACCCCGAGGTATAGCATAAACCCTGTACAGCACAAATCAGGGGCTTGCTTAAAATTTTACCTTCTACGCCATAAGGAGATAGCTCATCTTCTGCGAATTCTATATCAATACCTTTGGCAAAGATGGGTGCCCATTTATCCAGCTCCAAACCACTGGTAAAATTTTTACCGGCAGCGCGAATAATGCCCACGCGTAAATGACTTTGATGCTCTAATCGGTATAACGCTTTAGAAAGCAACTTAAAGCTTTCTGGGTCTAGCGCGTTGTATTTTTCTGGGCGGTTAAAGGTGATCGTCAAAATATGACCAATTTCTTCTACCAATACTTTTGTTTGTGCTGAATTATTCATTTTAGATTCCTATTACCCCTGTCATTCCTGACGTGTTAAATTGAGAATTCATGATTCTAATAGCATAAATTTTGGCCAAAACACGATGGGGTCGCAGTTAAGGGGGGCGTTATAGTTTAATTATAGATGATAAACTCAAGCTAAAACCAATCTGCTTGCATGTCTGCGCAGGTGCTATTGAGTTCGCATAATAGTTTTGATTGGGAGGCGATTTCACCTAGTTCCCATTCAATAAAATATTTACAGGCTTGCAGTTTGCCGGCAAGAAACTTTTGGTCATCGTCGCTCTTGCTCTTAGAAAATGTTCGAATAGCTTTATCGGCCATTTCTAACCATAACCAAGCCACCACAATTTTCCCCATCATATCTAAGTACAGCGCACTGTTTGCAAGCGTTTCGTCGACCTTGCCACTTTGGAGGTTTTTGCCTAAGGCCATTGTCGTTTGCGAAAATATATTAATATGTTGTTGATAGGATTTTATTAAGGGAAATAGGCTTTCGTGCGACTGACAGCTTTTAAGGGTCGATTGAACACGCGCCATCAACAATTGAAGACCTTTCCCATTATTCATCCAAAGCTTGCGACCGAGTAGGTCTAATGACTGTATGCCATGCGTGCCTTCGTGAATAGGGTTAAGACGATTATCTCGGTAGCATTGTTCAACCGGGTATTCTCTAATATATCCCGAACCGCCGAGTACCTGTATCGCTAGGTCATTGGCTTTTAAACCATAATACGAGGGGAAACTTTTCACGATAGGCGTTAACAAGTCCAATAAGATACCGCTATCTTGTCTGTTTTCTTCTTCAAGCGTATCACCCTTTTCAAATTCATCTATGAGTCGCGAGGCAAAAAGGCAAAGCGCTAGTGAGCCTTCAACGTAAGACTTTTGAGCGAGTAGCATGCGTTTAACATCGGCATGTTCAATAATGTTGATTTGTTTACTATCTTTTTCTTTTTGTGAAGGTTTGCGTCCTTGAGGTCGACTTTTCGCGTATTCGAGTGATTCAAGATAACCGCGATACCCAATCATCGCAGCGCCTAAACCAACGCCAATTCTCGCCTCGTTCATCATTTTGAACATGTATAATAAACCTTTGCCTTCTTCGCCAATAAGGTACGCTGTGCAATGGTCATCTTCGCCAAAATTCAGTACGGTTGACGTTGTGCCTCGGTAGCCCATTTTATGAAGTAGTCCGGCAAGTTTTACATCGTTTCGTTTCCCTAGCTCGCCCGCTTCGTCGACTAGATACTTTGGTGTAATAAACAGACTTATTCCTTTTACTCCACCAACAGCACCTTCTACTCGGGCGAGGACCAAATGCACTATGTTCTCGGTGATATCTTGGTCGCCACCAGAAATATACATTTTTTGGCCTTTCAAAAAATAGCAGCCGTCGCTCTGTGGTATCGCTTTTGTGCTCAGATCTCCCAAACTAGAACCAACATCGGGCTCAGTTAAAGCCATGGTGCCCGAAAAGCGTCCGTTATACATACCGGGTAAAAAACGTGACTTTTGATTTTCGCTGCCAAACGCATTAATGACATTTGCCGCTGCGGTGGTTAAAAAGGTGTAACCCGCAGTACTAGGATTAGCTGATGTAAATAAACCACAACAAGCAGAGTTAATTAGCATTGGAAGCTGCATACCGCCATTTTTAAAACTCTGGGTAGCATTGAGTAAACCCGCCTTTGCGTAATGCTGCCACGCTTCCTTTACCTCAGGTATGGTCGATACAGATTTACCATCAAACTGTGGTTCATTATCATCTGCTTTACTGTTATGTGGCGCGAAATAGGTTTGTGCAATATGGTTTGAGGTCTCAATAACGCTATCAAAAGTCGTTCGGTCATGTTCCTTGTATTGATCGTATTTAGTGAGTTCCAGTGCATCGAATACGTTGTAGAGCAAGAAATTCAGATCTTGACGGTTTATTAGCATAGTGGCGGCCTACGGTTACGAGCATTAATTACTGTTTGGTTGATGCCTTCAAGTATGCCTCTTGGCGCGTGTGAAAAGTATTGTCAATATTGACATTATTGGTGTGAAAAATGACAAAGTGTGTAGGAAAGTGTGCAGATAGATCAAACGATTTAAAATCAACGATGTTAAAAGGCTTTGGGAAACGGAGTAGAGGGTTAAAGCGAATGAAAGACCAAAGCGTTCGTTGCGATGGTCTCCTAATCTAATTATTCAGTTAATCGTGAGGTGCTTAGGGAAAAAAAATGGCAACGTAATTGTTGCCATTCTACTAGTATACGACTTGATGCATATGAACATCCCGCTGAGGGAATGGTACCGTCGGACCTACTGACTCTACAGCCACTTTAAGCATAGGGCGAGCATCGAAGAAGAAGTCCCAATAATCGTCAGTTTTAACGAAAGCCCGAACAAGAAAATCCACAGAACTAGTACCGAAATCGGAAACTGCAACAACATTTGGTTTGTCTTTCAGCACTCGAGGGTCCTGATTGATGATGGCTTCCTTTGCTTTTTTGATATCGTCAGAATAGCTAATGCCAATTGCGATCTCTACTGCATGTGTTTCACTACGTGTATAGTTGATGATGCTGTCATTAGCGAGCGGACCATTAGGTATAATAATAGTGCGTTCATCAAACGTGAGTAGGGTAGTAACAAAAATACCCATTTCTTTCACAATACCTTCATGTCCTTGAGCAGAAATATACTTAGCCACTTGTATTGGTCCTGAAAATAAGAATCATCACTCCGCCAGCGAAATTTGAAAGACTACCTTGTAAGACTAAGCCAATTGCTAGACCTGCTGCACCCAACACCGCAATGAATGATGTGGTTTCGATGTCTATCATGGAGACAATGCTGTTAATCAGCAGAATTTTTAAACAGACCTCAACCGCGCTAGATAAAAATTTTGCTAGCGTTTCATCTGGCATATTTGCAGTTAACGCAGTATTTGTCATACGACTAATTCGATTAACTATCTACCAGCCAATGAGTAATGCGACAAGTGCTAACAAGACTCTCCCTCCCTATATTATTTGGGTTTTATTTTTTGACTGCTTACTTTAGGATCGCGCTGAGACCTTTCTGAAGTAAATCGCTCGTACTACTTTCTGAACTGCTACTTGAAAAGTAGTCGATTGCAATACTTGCAAACTTACCAATCATATCAGGGCTTAAGCCTAGTGCTTCAAATTGGCTCGTTAATTGACTGATGCCGCCAATAGAAGAAGCTAAACCACCTAAACCTGATAGTCCACCAGGTAATTTACTTGAAACGCCTTTTGGGATTAAATTTGGTGCTGCAGCTAATAACGTTGTTATATCTGGAACACCTTGGCCTAACTCGCTAAATTCATCTGTTGTTAATTGATCCTTAGCAACTTGTAGAAGAGAACCCATACCGCCTTCTGCTTGCGTATCGGTTACACCTAGTTGCTGTGTTAATAGCGGTATTAAGCTCATGCCAATATCTGTCGCCATTTTCATGGTTGAATCTGTGTCAGCGGGCACTTGGACGGTTTCTTTAGGCGCAGGGTCGTCGCTGCCAAACAATGAATCAAAAAAGCCAGCATGACAAACACTTGATGCGGATAATAATATTGCGAAAGAAAGAGATAGATTTTTCATAGCTAAGCCTTTTACTTGTGATAATTAAAGTAATCGGATGATAAACAAATTATAAATGAATAAATACTTCTTTTAAGTTTAGTTGGCTGCTGAATAGCCAGTATTACTTATTAAAGGCGTACAAAGTAAGTGTTCAAATTAATGCTATGTTATTTTATGCGTGATAGGTGTCTCTTTATTAATATCTTGATAACTATTATTGAGTATCTTGGTTTTCAACATGACAACCTTTGACTATTAACAGCGATAAGAAAATGCGGCTGAAACTGCGCTTTTTTGGATAAGGAATGAAGGAAGTATTTAAATGAAACATGTCATTATTGCGGGCTTTAACGGCGCATTGTCGACAGCTATCACTGGCGTCCTGGATATACTTTCTTTAACGGGGGTGAGTTGGGAACTAATTCAATCTGAATCACCGGTGCCAAAATTCAAAGTTTGGATCGCGAGTGCGGACGGTTTATCGATCAAGTGTATTAATAATGTCGGTATTGAAGCCCATATGAGTTTTGCGCAAGTCATGGGTAGTGAACAAATTTTGGAAAATCTGATCGCAATCATAGTGCCGACCGTTGGCAGTCCCATCGAATATACCTTAGCTAAAAATCCTAAAATGAAGACATTTTTACAATGGGGTTATGCGCGTAATTTGATGATTGCAGGCAATTGTACCGGTAATTTCTTTCTTGCTGAAGCCGGCTTGCTAGATGGAAAGCGAGCTACAACACACTGGGGTTATAAGGAGGTGTTTGAAGCACGTTATCCCCAAGTTGATTTGCGGGCAGATCAGCTTATAACCGTGGATGGAAACATCTACTGTGCAGGAGGCGGGCTCGCATGGCTTGATCTCGGTATTTATATTATTGAAAAAGAGCTTGGGTATAACGTCGCACTTCAAACAGCAAAAGCATTTGTTATCGACTATCGAAGAGAAAATCAGTCGAGTTATAGCCTAGCAAGGCTGGCACAAAATCATCATGATGCGCTCATCGAAGAAGTTCAAACTTACTTTGAAGACTATTACCATCAATCACCGGTTCTTGATGAAGTTTCCGCTAAGTTCAATGTGAGTAAACGTACCTTAATCAGACGCTTTAAAGCAGCCTTGAATATTACGCCTTATACCTATTTGCAGCGCGTGCGAATAGAAGCAGCACAAAAACTACTAACGGAAACCCAATTTGAAACTGAGAAAATTGTACTACTGGTTGGCTACGAAGATATGAGTTCCTTTAGGCGTTTATTTAAACAGCATACGGGGCTTACACTTTCTGTTTATCGTAGTCGTTTCGCTAAACGTATTTAGGTGATGAACTTTGTTAGTCATCTTCTTAGAAGCAGGTAAATCGTATTGGAGCCAGTTCTGATTTCAGTCCGAATTCTGCAACAAAAAACTAGAATGCCCAAAAAGATCCGCTATACTTTAACCAATAAAATAATTATTAAACGTGCGGCTGCATCCTAAATACTGCTATTTAATGTTGTTAATATTACCCTTATTTAAGTAATACTATTTGGATGGGTATTCTTACAATTACCTGCATTGAAACCGTCTGTTTAAGTTACTGTGTCTTAATTGGCGCAGACTGTATGGAAAAGAGAAGGTTTATGGACGACATTTTTCAATCGAATATTCTAATTTGTGATGATTCAGTATCAAATGTAATGATGCTTCGAGCCTTATTGGTCTCAGAGGGGTTTAATCGTGTTACTGGTATTACAGACCCTGAAAAAGTAGTACCTATGCTTCAAGAGTCAGATTTTGATCTCCTAGTGTTGGATATAGAAATGCCCATCCTAGACGGTTTTGGGGTAATGGAAACTATTGAAAATTCTTCACTGAAAAATAAGCCAACAATTTTGGTTGTGACGGGGTCGCAAAAAGTAGAAACTCGAAATCGAGCACTCCAGTCAGGCGCTCAAGATTTTATTAATAAGCCTCTTGATGAAATTGAGGCAGTATTACGTGTCAGAAATTTATTAGTGGCGCACACTGCATTTAAATCTAAAATTAATAGGGTCTCAGCATTAGAAAAAAAGATAGAGGCGCGTACGCTAGAATTATCTGAAGCGAATCAATTCTTAATTAACAGTATGGCGCTAATCGCTGAATTTAAAGATAAGGAGACCGGGAAGCATGTATTGAGGGTAGGGCAATATGCCAGAATTCTCGCTGAAGTATATGGTTTAGCTCCAGAAATTTGTTACTTGATCGAGAAAGCCGCTCCGCTTCATGATCTTGGTAAAATAGCGATTCCAGATTCAATTTTGCTAAAGCCAGGCCCGCTGGATGAAGCAGAACGTATAATAATGGACAGTCATAGTAAGATTGGTGCAGACATACTGTGTTCACGTACTTCTATGCTTGTGAGTATGGCATCAGCCATCGCCTTGTCTCATCATGAACGTTGGGATGGAGCGGGCTATCCTTCAGGTCTAGCGGGAGAATCTATTCCGGTTGAAGGACGGATTACCACAATTGCCGATGTATTCGATGCATTAACAACAGTACGACCATATAAAGAGGCATGGACCGTTAATCAGGCGGTGGAACACTTGGAACAAGGCGCAGGTCATCACTTTGACCCAACTCTGGTTGCGTTATTTGTCGAAAATTTAGAGAGCATTTTAAAGATCAAAGACACTTATAGTGATGAGGCTGAATCAATCAATACAAGTTGTTACATCAGTTAAGAAATTAAACGAATCACATCAATAGTTTTGTTATTGACCAAATCTCTAATGGTAAACTTTTCTAAATGTGCTAAATATTGTTCCTGAGCTTGCACTAAAATACCTTTTAGCTGGCAGGCCGTTTTTATGGCGCACAATGGCATATCGCAGTTCACAGGCTCGAGCGTTTGCTCCATAAGTAAGATCACGTCTTTGAGTGATATTTCACTTGCTTTCATACCAAGTTGCACGCCGCCATTTTTCCCCCTAGTCGCTTTTACCCAGTTTTGATGCACTAGCTTATTCACTATTTTCATCGCATGACTTTTTGAAATATCGAAGCTTTCAGACAATTTCTTGATCGTAGTGAGCTTTTCTCTTTCCAACGTAGCTAAAAAAATCAAGATTCGAAAAGCATAATCAGTATGTTTGGTTAACTGCATGTGTATTGCCTATACGTCTAGCTGAATGTATGTGGTGAAGTATAAAATCTTGCATTCTAAAAAGATACATGTAGGATGAATCTATTAAAGATTCATATGAAATGAATCTTATTTTTTAGTCTTACAAGGAGTATTTAATGTTAAGCCAAGCAACAATCGATACGGTTAAATCTACAACATCGCTATTAGAAGAAAATGGCGAAGCTATTACAACGTACTTTTATAAGCGTTTATTTGAACAGCACCCAGCGCTAAAAAATGTGTTTAATCAGGTCAATCAAAAAAGAGGTGACCAGCCTCGTGCTCTAGCGGACGCAGTACTTGCTTATGCTAATAACTTACACAACATAGAAGCATTAGTACCTGTGGTTCAGCGAATCGCACATAAACATGTGAGTTTAGGGGTAAAAGCTGAGCAGTATCCAATTGTAGGACAGAACTTACTAGCAGCTATTCAGCACGTATTGGTTCTACCTGATACTCACCCGGCTTTAATTGCATGGGAAGAAGCTTATGGCGTATTAGCAAATATATTTATTAATACTGAAGAAGGTATCTACGAAGAAAACGAAAAGGCTAAAGGCGGATGGAGAGGGTTTAGAGAGTTTGAAATTAATAAAATAGTCACCGAAACCCCTGAGGTAAAGTCTTTTTATCTCAAACCTACAGATGGAAAAAGTATTCCAGCTTACTCTGGTGGTCAATATATTGGTTTGAAAGTAAATCCTGCAAACTCAGAATTTGATGAGATTCGCCAATATTCGCTTTCAGGAAAAGGTGATGATGCTTTCTTGCGAATTTCAACAAAAGCAGAATTTAGCGGCTTAGTTTCAAATCATTTACATCAAAGTAAAAAAGGAGCCAAAGTGTTACTACAAGCACCAACTGGTGTATTTACGCTTAATTCAAATGCAAAGAAGCATGTGCTTATTTCCGGCGGTGTAGGGGTAACGCCCATAATAAGTATTCTCTATGATGCGCTAGGAAAAGGCGTTAAAGGTGACGATATATTATTTATACAATGCGCTAGAGATCAGGAAAATTTAATACTAAAAGAAGAATTGTCTGAATTAGCGTTGCAGGCTAAATTCAGCTACAAAACCTCTTTAGAAGTGGGTGATGGCGCTGATCATTTAGGTTATTTGGATGAGGTTGTTGTACAAAAATGGTTGGACGACAATAGCTTTAGTGCCGATGGGCAAACAAATATTTATTTCTGCGGTCCTAAACCGTTCATGAGTGCCGTAAACCAATTGTTTAAAGGCTTAGGTTTTGGTGCAGAACAAATTCATTATGAAACTTTTGGGCCCTCGCTAGAACTCTAAGCAAGCGTGTTGATAGATCACTTCCTTCATTGGAGGTGGTTTGTTGTGACTTATTTTGTACCATGTTATGTATCAAGTATTTCATCATGGTGTTCAATGAGTGCTTGATAGTGTCATTGGTATAGCCGATTTTTGAGAAATCGGATTATAATCTCTTCATACTAGATATAAAAATGCTTTCTTTCGTATTGAAACGCCAATGTGCCAGAACCTACCAGTTTAGCGTTGCTAGGAATTGGCCTTTTAGGTTTAGGGCTTGCACGCCGCAAAAATATAGCACGACCTTTGTGCTAAAGGGGTCGTCGTTAACAAAATCTGTTAGGAGTAATATAGCGAAACTGTTTTAGTTTTCTATGTATGCGGGGCTCAAAATCCCCAAGAGAAAAGTGTATTTTTGAGTGGGCTTTACCGTTATAGGAAGAAGCGTTGGCCATAAGGCTAAGAGTTTTTTTGCTATTTACAGAACTTATAGCGTATTGTTTCATTTGCAGAGCAGCATACTCATTTAGTATTTCTAATCTGCGCTATGATGGTGTTTTTATGGTATTCAATGATTTTTTGATACCTAGTAAATGCGCGACGTCCCTTTAGTTCATCGTAAGATGGGTACCTCATATCTTAGGGGCTAAATAAACCCTTATGCGATAGCTCGATTACAAAACAACATCATCTTAAAGGCGTTACGCTTCATTCAATAGCCAATGCTGAGCTTCATCTTCTGAGGCAAAGCAGCGAGAAGGATAGTTTGTGGGGTGAGTTTTGAGATAAAGTTTACCGAGTAAGCATTCTAATCGTGTTTTTGTCACAATGGCTTGAGCGGATATGAACGCGTTGATTTCAGGCTTCGTGGTTAACTCTAAAGCGCCATATTCAATATAGTGTACACGTTGGCCTATAATCATAATAGCAACAGGTGTATTTGCTAACTGACGAATCTGAGCATAAATGTTGTGAAACATATCTAATGTAATGAGCCCTTTTTTTGGGTAAATAACCCTAACGATGCCGCTACATAGTTTTTCAACTGTTGCTTTACTCAAAATATACAACTCCTTTGTAAACGAACACACCTGTGTTTTTATTTTTCTAAGATTACATTTTTATAACATAAAATTAAAGAGAGTAAGTATCATTAGAAGATACTGGTCATTAAATATTCCCAAGCGCCTTGCATCATGCTAAAAATGTAGCATCAAATAATGATTTTAAGAGGTTCTCCAGTGATCCCAGCTGTAATTCAAAAATGGCATGAACTTGTCGAGACAAAAAATATCAATATATTAGATGAGATTCTCGCAGACGATGCTCGAATGCATTCACCTGTCGTACATACCGTGCAAGAAGGAAAAGCCATTACTAAAATGTACTTGGCAGGTGCCGCGATGACGATTGGTAATGATAAGTTTAAGTATGTGCGTGAAGTCTATGATGAAGGGTTTGCGATGCTGGAGTTTGAAACAGAAATGGACGGTATTTTTGTGAACGGTGTCGATATGATTTATTGGAATGAAGACGATAAGATTACCGACTTTAAAGTAATGATACGCCCTTTAAAAGCAGTGAATATGGTACATAAGAAAATGGGCGAAGCGCTTCAGGCATTTAAGTCTGGTAAAGCCTAAACACAGCACAGTAGCTATATTTCGTATTTAAGGTTGAAGTGTTTTTTATAGCTTGTGTATGAACAATGTGAATCCTTATAAAAGTAGACTAAGTTAGTGTCATTCAAGCGATACATTATTTGTGCCTATTGGCACGCTTATGTGTTTGAACTAATATGTGTTTGATTCTGGCCATAGTTCAGGTCTCGCCTAAGTGATTTCCTCAAATAAAGTTCCGTCGCAGCCACAAAATTTATTAGCTCATGCTAATACGTATTACTTTCAAAGTAATGGATGATAGAAACAAGATAGTCGAACATTATTTCGGCTCTATCATTCGTGAAATAGCGGTACTATTTAAGTGTTATTTAGAGCTTTAAGCTCAGTTTTACGACGGCTTTGCCTGCAACGGCTGCAGGTACCGCACAGCACAGTAAAACCTCATCATCCTCGACATTGGTTGGGTGTGCCGTCTGGTAGGTCACTTTTCCAGAAATTAATTTAGTCTTGCACGCACCACACTGACCACTCCGGCAACCAAACTCTGGCGTGAAGCCGTGGGCTTCTACAAAATCTAGTAAGTTACCATCACCTTCAGACCACGCTTGTTCAACGTTAGATTCAGTGAATTCAATCACGGCTTCTGCTGCGACTGGGCCGGGTTTAAATGCTTCGGTTGCATGATCTACATCGCGCTGAAGTGAAGCTGGGCCAAACTCTTCTGCTTGAATTCGAGCGTCGCTAACGCCTAGATTTCGTAATATATCATAGGTTGATTGCATGAAACCAGTAGGGCCACAAAGGTAAAAATCATAATCATCAATAGGAAGTATCGCTTGCAGTAGTTCTGCTGAAATACGGCCTTTGTTATGGAAGTCCTTGCCTGGTTTTAGTGATTGGTCGACGTCGCTGAGTGACCAGAATGCTCTGATGTGGCCTGAAGAGGCTTGCTCTATGTCGTTAAATTCGTCAAAGAACGCGCGCTGGTGATAATTTTTTGCCGCGCCGATAAAGGTCAGCGATTCACCTGAACGCGTGCGGACTAATTCGTTTAAGGCATGACGTGCCATCGAAACCATCGGAGTAATGCCGACGCCACCCGCAAGTAGTACGGCCGACCTTGGACTTTCTTCATCAAAAGTAAAGTCCCCGCGTGGAGCTTTAGCATATAGGGTGTCACCCACTTTAAATTGCTGGTGCATATAATTTGAAAACACACCATTAGGTAATTTCGGATCGTTTGACTGTTCGCGTTTAACGCTAATACGATATAACGAATCACCGGGTGCACTTGAAAGTGAATAATTGCGGATCAACTCTTTACCATTAATATCGGCTTTAATAGAGAGAAATTGCCCAGGTAAAAATTTTAGAGCTTGATGATCTTTTGCTTTCAAATAGAAAGACTTTATAACGTTGCTTTCTTCTACTACCTCAGAAATTTCATAGAGTAACCATTCGTCTTTACGTG
>JBLHVH010000041.1:0-19662 GCA_047628385.1 Oleiphilaceae bacterium | reverse complement strand
AATCAATAAAGAAAACACAGACCTAAACCAAAACGCTAACAAAATAATTTGGAAGTTAGCGCAAACTCCCGATGTTCAAGGGGCTTTAATTTCAATCTCTCCAGAAGATGGCGCAATCAAAGCTTTAGTTGGCGGCTACGATTTTAATGCAAGCCATTACAACCGTGTCACCCAAGCCAAGCGTCAACCGGGCTCTAATTTTAAGCCTTTCATTTATCTGGCTGCAATTGAAAATGGCACCACTGCCTCAACGCTAATTAATGATGCCCCTATTGTATTTGAGGATTCAAATCTGGAGGCGGCATGGCGACCAGAGAATTCAAGTGGAAAGTTCTATGGCCCGACTCGAATTCGAAAAGCACTCTATCAATCTAGGAACCTCGTTTCGATTCGCCTACTTCAAGAAACTGGAATCAGAACCGCACTTAAAACCGTGCAAAAGTTCGGCTTTGATCGAAATAAATTACCAAAAGACCTTTCTCTCGCATTAGGCAGCGCCGCATTAACCCCTATGAAAATTGCATCTGGATACAGCATGCTTGCAAACGGAGGCTATAAAATTGAGCCCCATCTTATTTCATATATTGAAGACAACAATGGCAACATTATTTACCAAAAACTACCTCCAATAGCCTGCCAAGAATGCTTAGAAAACGAGCCAAACAATACCGAGCAACGTGAACTTGCCCCAAGAATAGCTGATGACAGAGCTATATTCATACTTCACTCAATACTAAAGGATGTCATCAAAAAAGGTACAGGTCGCAGAGCACTAAAACTCAAACGCAATGATTTAGCTGGAAAAACTGGTACTACAAATGACCAAGTTGATGCCTGGTTCTCTGGCTTTAACACTAAACTAGCCACCACAGTTTGGGTAGGTTTTGATAATCCAAAAACACTCGGGCGAAGAGAGTATGGCGCAAAGGCTGCACTCCCTATCTGGAGCGACTACATGAAAGTTGCACTAGAAGATATGGAAGAAGCACATATGAAGCAACCGGAAGGGATTGTGACAGTTAGGATTGACCCCCAAACAGGTTTACTTGCAAAACCTGGCGCCAAGGATGCGATTTTTGAAATATTCAGAACCGAATTCGCCCCAAAAAAACAAGCTCTCACACTCAACCCTACCCCTTCTTTATTAATAAATAAACAAACCACAATAAAACCTGAAGATATTTTCTAGAAGGCTCCCGGATTGAAGTGTTCGTAACGTAAATCAGATAAATCGCGCTAGGTTTTTCGCTCAAAAGAGCCTAATAGTTGTTTTATTCAACAAAATTGATCGAACAATATGACCGAGATAGCAGCTTTACAGTAAGACAGCCTTAAATCGAATGACTTCCTAAATATGAAGGCTAATTTTTTTATCCAATAAAAAACCTCGAAACTTTACAGTGACGAGGTTTTTTATTACTTAAAACAGCCTAATTCAAACCAATATTATTTAATATCAGCGACTGATTTAAGTGGGTAATGTGCTGGATAAGGAAATTTAGCAACACCTGAGTCTACCGCTGCTTGAGCAACCGCACCAGAGACAAGACCTAACAAGCGCTCATCAAGAGGCTTCGGAATAATATAGTCTTTTCCATACTCAAGCGCGCCGCCACCATATGCATCGATCACACATTGAGGAACCGGCTCTTTAGCAAGGTCTTTAAGTGCATGAACAGCAGCAATTTTCATTTCTTCATTAATAACAGTAGATCGCACATCAAGGGCTCCACGGAAGATGAAAGGAAAACCCAATACATTATTTACTTGGTTAGGGTAATCTGAACGACCTGTCGCCATGATTAAATCATCACGCGTCGCATGTGCCAAGTCAACGGCAATTTCAGGATCTGGATTAGAACAAGCAAAAACTACTGGATTTGGCGCCATTAATTTTAGTGCTGCAGCAGGAAATAGATCTGGACCAGACAAACCAACAAATACATCGGCACCTTCACATGCGTCAGCTAAGGTACGCTTATCAGTATCGTTTGCAAACATTGCTTTATACTGGTTCAAATCTTCGCGACCAGAGTGAATAACCCCCTTTCGATCCAACATATAGATATTTTCAGAACCAACACCACAACTAATTAGAAGCTTCATACATGCAATCGCTGCTGCGCCCGCACCTAAACAAACAATTTTAGCTTCTTCAATTTTTTTACCTTGAATTTCAAGCGCGTTAATCATTCCAGCAGCCGTTACAATCGCTGTTCCATGCTGATCATCATGAAAAACCGGAATATTACATTGCTCAATTAATATTCTTTCAATTTCAAAACACTCAGGTGCTTTGATATCTTCAAGGTTAATGCCACCGAACGTTTCAGCAATTCGCTTAGTTGTATCAATAAATGCTTGCGGGCTTTCTGCATCAACTTCGATATCAAAAACGTTGATGCCGGCAAAGCGCTTGAACAAAACGCCTTTACCTTCCATTACAGGCTTACTAGCAAGAGGTCCTAAATTACCAAGACCTAAAATAGCTGAACCATCAGAAATTACAGCAACTAAGTTACCTTTAGCTGTATATTTATAGGCATTTTCTGGGTCCGCGGCGATTTCTCTAACCGGTTCAGCAACACCAGGACTATAAGCAAGAGAAAGATCTCTAGATGTTGCTGTAGGTTTTGATATCTCAACGCTTATTTTTCCGGCCGTTGGGTTTGCGTGGTAATCAAGAGCTGCTTTTTTAAAATCGTCTGACATTATATTGTACCGTTTAACCATGAATTGTAGGCATCGAAAGCCGTAGTTCCAGGATACATGACCCGAGGACGCGTATTATGACATCACTTGTTCATATGGAACAAATTTTCTTCATAACAAATATAAAACTTCCGAACATTAAAACCAAAAAAAGAGCGATAAACGCTCTTTTTTTGACTTGATGACCGTTGCTTAAAAACTTAAATAAACAAAGGTTTAAAAAGAGATTAGCTGCTGATTCTGCTGCCAAAACGCTTCTTGAACTTATCAATACGTCCACCAACATCTACAGTTTTCTGCTTTCCAGTATAGAAAGGATGACAGCTTGAACATACGTCAAGTGTAATATCTTTACAAAGTGTAGAGCGCGTCTTAAAAACGTTACCACAACTACACTTAGCTTCGATATCTTGATAATTAGGATGAAGATCTTGTTTCATGTTACACCTCAATTTAAACTATGCCGCCACCCATTTGAAGAATTCTTCAAATCAAGCACCGCACAAAAAGTATACCCTGTACGAAACACTATACAGAATTACGTTGAATTTTAAGTCGGCGCATAGTACCAAAATAGACATAATATGCAACACTCATTTATTTAGAACATGAAATTAACTACGTTAATATGGAATAATAGCGTTAATATCACATATCCCACAGGTATTACATGCTCAATTGTAAAATAACATTAAGACCAACAATGAAAGACACTAATAAGTGAATACCCCAAGCCCTACCCTGTCTATTGCAGTACCCATACCTATATATGGTTGCTTTGATTACCTTCCTGCAGTAAACACCCGTATCGAAGATTACTCACCAGGCATGCGAGTACTGGTTAAATTTGGTCATCGTGAATTGGTCGGTATTGTTATCAACCAACAACTAAACACAACAACTCCTACCAACAAACTAAAGTTAATCACTCATCTATTTGATGAAATAACAGCATTACCACCAAATATTCTCAAGCTATTACAGTGGTGCGCCACTTATTATTGCCATCCTTTAGGTGATTGTATAAATACAGCGCTTCCGAGCGCTTTGCGACAAAAGAAGCGCCTCGCGGAAATTGAAGTGATCAAATGGAATAGAACAGTAAAGGAGTATGAAGGTAGAAACAACGCAACAAAACAGAAAGCTATTTTGCAAACGATTGAAGCACAGGATACAGGAATTTGGCAAGACGCTCTAAAAGCCCTCGGTTTTACGACTTCACAACTTAAAGCTTTGGAAAAAGCAGGGTATTTAGTAAGCCAAAAATTTGACCCTATTTCGGCATCAGTCGAACACTACAGCACCCCAAACTCAATTACCTTGAACGACGCACAAAAACAAATTGTGCTAAAAGCATCCCAAAACCTAGATCGTTTCCATGTTTCTCTCCTTCAAGGCATTACTGGCAGTGGTAAAACTGAAATTTACATAGATATTGTTAGAAAAGTGCTTATGAATAACCAGCAAGCATTAATTCTTATTCCAGAAATAAACCTAACACCACAAACACTCAAACGTTTCCAAACACAATTAGCTACCACTATAGGGTTCATCCACTCAGGAATGAGCCCTAGAGAAAAACTTACAACATGGTCTCTAGCTAGGCAAGGTTCAGCAAAAGTCATTATTGGCACGCGCTCTTCTATTTTTACGCCTTTTAAAAAATTAGGCATTATCATTGTTGACGAAGAACATGACGCTTCGTACAAACAAATAGACGGCTTTAAGTATTCAGCAAGAGACCTCGCTGTAAAACGCGCCCAACTTGAAGATTGTAAAGTTATTTTAGGCTCAGCTACCCCTTCACTTGAGTCAGTTCATAATGCCCAACAACATAAATATGAATGGCTAGTTCTGAACAAAAGAGCAGGGGAAGGACAAGTACCTGAGATATCTTTGATTGATATTCGAAGCAGGCCCTTACAAAATGGATGTTCACAACCCCTCTTAGACCAAATAAAAATTGAAATCGAAAACAATAATCAAGTCATCATCTTCCAAAACAGACGAGGATTTTCCCCAACACTACTCTGTGATGCCTGTGGCTGGATAGCGCATTGTAAACACTGCGATGCCCGATTAACGATTCATAGCAATCCGCCACACTTACTCTGTCATCACTGTAATTTTAAACAAGCGATCACACAAAAATGCGAAAACTGCAAAAGCACACACCTTAGCCCTTTAGGTACAGGCACCGAGAGGATTGAATTCGGTTTAGCGCAACATTTTCCAACAACAAAAGTAATCCGCTTTGACCGTGACACGATTAAAAAACAATCTCACATGGAAAAATTAATTGACGAGGTCAATTTAGGTAAACCTTGCCTACTCGTTGGTACTCAAATGCTAGCAAAAGGACATGACTTCCATAATGTCACACTTGTTGCCGTCATCGATGCTGACGCCAGTTTCTTTAGTGCTGACTTTAGAGCAGTAGAGCGAAGCGCCCAACTCCTCCTACAAGTAGCAGGTCGATCTGGACGAGGAAAAAAGAAAGGACGAGTTCTCATTCAAACAAAACACCCTGAGCACCCTCTATTTGAATCAGTGCTCAAAAGTGATTACAAAACGCTTTCAGAAAATGAATTGAAGGATCGAACCGCTTGCGAGCTACCGCCTTTTTCAAAGATGCTAAGTATTCGTGCTGATTCAATAAAACAAGCAGACACATTACAAGTATTACACTCAATTAACAGCGAGCTATTTAAAGCAATACCACCTAATTCAGATATCGAAATTTCAGGCCCAATGGCAGCGACAATGGCTAGAAAGTCTGGCATTTATCGCAGCTATTTGCATATTTTTACAACTAATTTAGCTTTACGCGCTTCAATTTTAAAGCAACTCCCGATGCTTTTATCAGCCAAACAAAAAGGGAACACTAAATTAACAATTGATGTTGACCCTATTGATTACATTTAAAGGCTTTGCACGCCACCTCAAATCATAGATAATACGCGGCTCTCATTTTGCAGCACTTCCGACTAGGGAGGTTCGAATAGAGTCTATTTATGGCGGACTACTTACTAAAGTTCGCCTGCTTATTTATATCCAAGTATAGGAATCGCATGAAAGATATTATCTCTGGGCTTGTTCAATCAATCATTACCGACCTCAGCAATGAGCAGGTATTACCTGAAAACCTCAGTTATAAAATTAATATTGATGCGACCAAAGACAAAAGTCATGGGGATTTTGCTTCTAATATTGCATTAGTCCTATCAAAGCAAGCCAAAATGCCACCCAGAAAATTAGCTGAATTGATCAGCGAAAAGCTAATTCAATCTAAACATGAAAGTATTATAAAAATAGATATTGCTGGCCCAGGGTTTATCAATTTTTTTGTGTCTGGCGCCAGTAGCTTTTCAGTAATTAGTGAAATTCTCGACCAACAGAGTAAGTTTGGAAAATCATTAGTTGGCGCAGGTAAACATTACCAAGTTGAATTTGTATCCGCTAACCCAACTGGCCCTTTGCATGTCGGTCATGGCCGCGGGGCTGCATATGGAGCAAGTGTCGCTGACTTATTAGAAGCAGTAGGCTACCAAGTTACACGAGAATACTATGTCAATGATGCTGGTCGCCAAATGAATATTCTGGCGGTAAGCGTATGGTTACGATACATCGAAAGCTTCTTCACAGAATTAACCTTTCCCGTTAATGGTTATAAGGGCGACTATGTACACGATATCGCAGCGACACTGAAAGCAGAATATGGCGAACGCTTTAAGCATAATTTAGAAGCCATTTTTGACAACTTACCTAAAGATGAAAATGAGGGTGGCGATAAAGAAATTTATATTGATGCAATCATCTCACGCGCCAAGAGTTTGCTTTCTGAAGACTTCAAAATTGTGTTCGATCAAGGATTGAATTCAATTGTTGCTGATATTCGCGACGATCTAAAAGGCTTTGGCGTAAACTACCAAACGTGGTTTTCTGAAGCCTCACTAAATCAAAATATTGATGATGCACTAAAACAACTGGACAAGAGCGGGCATCTATATGAAAAAGAAGGCGCTATGTGGTTCCGCTCTACTCACTTTGGTGATGACAAAGATCGCGTTGTAAAACGAGACAATGGTGAAACCACTTATTTTGCATCTGATATTGCCTACCATCTAAACAAATTTAACCGCGGTTTTGACAAAGTCATTAACATTTGGGGCGCTGACCACCATGGATATATCCCCAGAGTTAACGCAGCGCTCGAAGCACTAAACATTGACTCTAAAAAATTAGAGGTACGCTTAGTTCAATTCGCAATTCTTTACCGAGGCAAGGAACGCGTTCAAATGTCGACACGAAGCGGTTCATTTGTCACGTTACGTCAATTAAGAGAAGAAGTCGGCAACGATGCCGCTCGATTCTTTTATGTAACCCGTAAAGCAGAACAACACATGGACTTTGATTTAGATTTAGCAAAGTCACAAAGCAAAGACAATCCAGTGTATTACATTCAATACGCCCACGCTCGTATCGCCAGTATGCTACGAAAACTAAAAGATATGGGACTTGAATTAGATACCACCCAAGGCTTAACGACGCTTTCAAAATCTGAGCACGAAGGTGAAATTGATTTAGCTAAACGCCTGGGTAATTACCCTGAACAACTTAGCAATGCAGCGACCAACCTTGAACCACATATTTTAACGCATTATTTACGCGACCTTGCAAGCGAGTTTCACACCTACTATAACGCTAACAAAGTATTAGTAGACGACGTCGAAATTCGAAACACTCGCATTACATTGAGCTTGGCAGTTAAACAAGTAATTAAAAATGGACTTGAACTATTAGGCGTTAATGCCCCAGAAGAGATGTAGCTGTAACTCATGACTAAAGACTTCGCAAAACCTAGCACAACACGAAAGCCCGGAGATAAAAAAAAACCGGGCCCAGCATCCAGCGCACAATCTAAAGTAAAAAAAGGTAATAGCAGTACAAAAAAATCTAACTCTGCAACTTTAAAGCAGAATCAACCAAGACCCCAATCCAACCGCACTAAGCCTGTCATTTTGCTTATATTGCTAATAAGCGCATTTTCATATGGCTTATACTACCTACAATCTATTCCGCCTACCAAGAGTTTACCTGATCCAGCCCTCCCAGACATAATACAAAAAGAAACCAACATTAAACCCCCTGTCACCAGCAAAAAGCATGACACTCGCTTTAAGTTTTACGACCTTTTACCCGAAAGTAATATAAAACCGTCGGAAGTAGACGCTTACAAATTTAGAGCAAAAGACAAACAATCAACGTACTCATACTTAGTTCAAACAGGCTCTTTCCGTAATAAAAAAGATGCTGAACGACAAAAAGCAACCATTGCATTTAAGGGAATTAAAGCTGACATTAAGATTGTTACAGGCAAAAATGATCAAGCTTGGTACAGAGTTATGACGGGCCCTTATAATAACCGAAGTAAAATGAATGACGTATTAGATAAACTTGTCTCGATTAACATCCAACCTCTCGTCAAAAAAGTTAAAAAGTAAGAATTCATAGACTCTTTTGGCTCCAAACTGCTTGAAATCGAATAAAGCACCACCATGTATATATGTCTAAGTTATGCACATACATCCTGCATAACATTTATATTCTATGACTGTGGAGACATTATGACTACCATACTTTCAGTGCGCAGAGACGGCGAAGTCTCATTAGGTGGCGATGGCCAAGTATCTCTCGGAAATACCATTATGAAGGGCAATGCAAAAAAAGTGCGCCGTTTATATCACGGTCAAGTTATTGCTGGCTTTGCTGGGGGTACTGCCGATGCATTTACATTGTTTGAACGCTTTGAAGCTCAGCTTGAAAAACATAACGGACAGCTCGTTCGTGCAGCCGTTGAACTTGCGAAGGATTGGCGAACAGACAGAGCATTACGTAAACTTGAAGCACTACTAGCCGTTGCAGATAAAGACAATTCATTGATTATTACCGGCAACGGCGATGTAATCGAACCCGAGGACAGCTTAATATCTATTGGCTCTGGTGGTCCTTTTGCTCAAGCTAGCGCACGCGCGCTATTGGAAAACACAGAATTAACCGCCCACGAGATCGTCGAAAAAGGATTAGAAATCGCATCCAACATCTGCGTATTTACTAACGATTCTTTTACAATTGAAGACATTAATAAAGAGACGACTCCTTCAACCTCTGATGCAACGAGCAAGTAATCTATTATGGCAAATATGACTCCACGTGAAATCGTACACGAATTAAACCAGCATATAATTGGTCAAGATGAAGCAAAACGCGCAGTCGCGATTGCGCTCAGAAACCGCTGGAGAAGAATGCAGCTTGAACCATCATTACGCGATGAAGTTTCACCAAAGAACATACTGATGATTGGCCCTACCGGTGTTGGTAAAACAGAAATCGCTCGCAGACTTGCAAAATTAGCCGACGCACCATTCATCAAAATTGAAGCAACAAAATTCACTGAGGTTGGTTATGTCGGCAGAGATGTCGAATCAATCATTAGAGACATTGCAGATCACGCACTTAACATGTTTCGACAGAAAGAGATTGCTCAAGTATCAGTCCGTGCTGAAGACGCTGCAGAGGATAGAGTGTTAGATGCATTGCTTCGTCCAGCTAGAAGCCCTTCCACCGTTGACGAACAAATACAGGAAGAATCCTCCACCCGACAAATATTTAGGAAAAAGCTTCGTGAAGGTGATTTAGACGACAAAGAAATTGATATCGAAATAAGTGCCACGCCAGTTGGCGTAGAAATCATGGCCCCTCCTGGCATGGAAGAAATGAGTAGTCAGCTACAAAATATATTTTCAAATATGTCTGGAGACAAAAAGAAAACCAAAAAATTAAAAGTGTCCGATGCACTTAAGAAAATAAAAGAGGAAGAAGCCTCTAAACTCATCAATGAAGATCAAATCAAAGCTAAAGCAATTGAAGCTGTAGAACAAAACGGAATCGTTTTCCTTGATGAAATTGATAAAGTAGCGAAGCGTTCAGAAGGCGCCTCGGCGGATGTTTCTCGCGAGGGAGTACAAAGAGACCTTTTACCACTCATCGAAGGAAGCACTGTAAACACTAAGCTCGGCAGTATAAAAACCGACCATATTCTATTTATTGCATCGGGCGCATTTCATCTATCAAAACCTTCTGACCTTATCCCTGAACTTCAAGGCCGACTGCCGATTCGAGTCGAATTAAAAGCGCTGTCAGCTCAAGACTTCGAAAGAATCCTTGTTGAGCCTAATGCATCTTTGATACATCAATATATCGCTCTCATGAAAACAGAGGGTTTAGAACTTACTTTTACCCCCGGCGCCATTAAAAAAATCGCGCATATAGCGTGGAAAGTAAATGAGAAAACTGAAAATATTGGCGCCCGTAGACTGCACACTGTTTTAGAGCGTTTACTAGAACAAGTTTCTTTTGATGCAGGCGACGCACAAAAAGGTGCTTTCGAAGTTACAGCCGACTACGTTGAAAGCCAACTTGAAGAGCTTTCTGAGGATGAAGACCTTAGCCAGTACATACTATAAGTATCGTTGGCTTGGAACTTCAATAGAAAAATAAAGCGATGTACGATAGAAGTACTAAATAATTAAACCATTATACACTCTTATCGTACATCAAAAATATGCTGGCTCAAAAAAGGCAATAACAGATGACTCAAGCTATTCCAAAGCAAATTAAAATCAAAATGGGATCAGGCTGCCTTGAACTAACTTATGAAGGGGAGCCCGCACATGAGCTTAGTTTTGAATTTCTTAGAGTGCTTTCACCGTCTGCAGAAGTAAGAGGACACGGAGAAGGGAATGAAATTTTACAATTTGGCAAGAAGCTTGTTACCATCAAAAAAGTTGAACCTGCTGGTAACTATGCCATCAAAATAACATTTAGTGATCACCATGACTCTGGTTTATATTCTTGGCCGTTACTCCGCCAACTTTGCCAAGAAAAAGACAAAATATGGCAACAGTACTTAGACAAACTAAGCACTGCCGGGCGATCTAGAGAGCCTAGTTAACGTTCATTCTATTTAAATACCTAAGATTTAAAAAAGCGATACAACCTTCTGACCCACCGCCGCTAAATAACTTTCATTAGACGCTTTTTTATTAACCGAATAGTTTTTAATTCTTGGCTCTTTCCTTGACTCATACATCGGCAATGCTTCCCCGTATAAACCAGTACTAAGTGTTCTATTTTCGTCATCTAAAATATCATGACGTATGCGAATCCCTGCTGGCCTAAGCACTTCCTCAAGCTCAACAGCTCTAGCACGTAGGTTTTCTCTCGTCAGCTGATATGCTCGCTCACACATCATTTTACGCGCCTTAAAACTAAATACACTTGAGAAAAATAAATTTGCATCATCACGAGCAGGCTCAAATAAAAGTACCGACCGACCAGGATAATCTCGCTCTACCGCATTTAATCCTGATGATAATCGTGAATGAACCATCGTTCGATAAGCTTGCGAGAGCACTTTTGGCATACCTGAACCCACAAGCTCTTCTCGTGCCATTGTTCCATTAGCAACAGCTTGCTGCACATCGATCGGGACAACAGGGTTAATTGCAAAAACTATATCTGCCCCATGGTCAAAAGCGACTGTGGTATGCATGCCTTTATTTAAAGTACCATCTACGAAAAAATGTCCATTGACCTCAACAGGCTTGTAGATACCCGGCGATGCCATACTTGACTGAATTGCTTTCGATATAGGAATATTTTGTTGGTGTTCGTTTCCAAAACGAACAGTTTGGCCTGTTTCCAAATCAGTTGCCAAAATAATTAAGCGCTTTCGAAGCTGCTCAAAGTCATTCGTTCGACCTAACGAGCTATAAGAGCGCGATACATACTGATGAAACCCTTCATTATCAAATATACCTGACGGCATAGCATCTGCAAGCACGGTTAACGACTCAAGAATACTTTGATCATTTGGATTACTTAATAGATTTATCCAAGCATTAAATAGAAGTTTAGGCACGGCACGAAACCGACTCATGTATTCAGAAAATGCTGGGCGATAGAACACAGCTGGATGAAAAGGATGAACATCATCTTCATTTCTAACAAAAATACGACACATCTGCGCTGGCGTCATTTGATTTGCTAAATTTGCCGCAACAAATGACCCAGAATTAACCCCAACATACACACTAAGATCATTCAAATCTAAGCCTTCCAAAGCCTCATCTAAAGCTCTTAAAGCGCCAATTTCATAAATACCACCTAATGGCCCACCACCACCAAGCGCAATACCTAAAGAAGGCTTTTTTTTATTGCTTTGAGTCACTTTAGACATTCAACAACCTCATCAAAAATTTACTTAACAATCTATTGTTACTTAGTAATGTCATTAGATTAAAATTTTAATTTAGAATATTCACCCTAGAAAAAACTCTAAGTATAGATTTATACTTTAATCGTCTTTTAGTTTACTTGGTCGTAAGTACCCACCAAACCCTGCACCTTTTAAAGCAAGATTAAGAGTGCTTTGAACAATATAAGGTGAATCTAATGTCAAAACGCTTTCAAGTAAGTCTTCTGCCCACTTTAAATCAATACCACGAATGACTGACTTCACCTTAAGTAAATTAGAAGCGTTCATCGACAGAGCTTGGTACCCCATCGCCATAAGCAATACAGCGCCAGCAGGGTCACCCGCTAATTCACCACAAATACTCAGCTGAACATTCATTTCTTTAGCGTCTTTCGCAATACTATGCAACGCCTGTAAAACTGCAGGATGAAACGAATGATAAAGTGACGCTACACGCGGGTTATTCCTATCAACAGCCAATAAATACTGTGTCAAATCATTTGACCCAACAGACAAAAAATCTACACGTTCAGCCAACTCACGTACCTGATAAACGGCGGCAGGAACCTCTATCATCACGCCTATTTGAGGCATTGAAACATCCAACCCTTCAGAGCAAAGCTGATGATATTCACGGTGGATCAAATGAAGTGCTTCTTCTACTTCATTCACATTTGAAATCATCGGCAGCATAATGCGCAAATTATCTAAACCAATACTTGCCTTTAGCATCGCCCGCATCTGAACTAAAAAAATCTCTGGATGATCTAAAGTCACACGAATACCGCGCCACCCCAAAAAGGGATTTTCCTCAGTAATCGGAAAGTATGAAAGTGACTTATCTCCTCCTATATCTAAGGTACGCATGGTGACATAACTCGGCGCGAAAGCTTCTAACTGTTCACGGTAGCAAGCTAGCTGCTCTTGCTCACTTGGAAAACGTTCATTAATCATAAAAGGCACTTCAGTGCGGTATAGCCCTACCCCTTCTGCTCCTTGATTCAAGGAACGAACCACATCAGTCATTAAACCTGTATTAACCCATGCAGCAACACGGTGACCATCCTTTGTTTCGCAAGGCAAAGTCTTAAGCGATTCTAAACCTTGATCTAATTGCCGCTCTTCTTCAACAATATTATGATAAAAACTGCGTAAACTATCTGATGGGCAGGCAAATAACTCACCATTATAGCCATCAACGATTAATTCTTTATCGTCTAGTTGGCTCAGTGGTACATCCACCAAACCCATAATTGTTGGAATACCCATTGCTTTAGCAAGAATAGCAACATGTGAATTACCCGAGCCCTTAATAGAAACTAAGCCTACCAGCTTATCTCGAGAGACTTCACCCAGCATTGTTGCGGTTAACTCATCACTCACTAAAATCGTATTTTCAGGATATTCTCTGACACTGTGATCATTTTCTTGCAAATATGAAAGCACACGTCGACCTAGGTCTTTAATATCAATCGCACGCTCACTTAAATATGCATCATTCATCATTTCAAAATGACGGGCATAATCATTTATAATTGCCCTTAAAGCCGATTGGGGGCACTTCCCTGATTGAATCTGAGCAATTACTTCGCCCGCCAAAGCATTGTCATCCAACATAGCCAAATACACATCAAACAAGGCTTGCTCTTCAGGCCTCAATTGCTCAGACAATCTCAAACCTACGCGCTGAATATCACTGCGAACTGACTCTATAGCTGATTCAAAAGCTTTAATGTCTGCAGGAATATCACTCGAATTGCGATCTGGAACAGCATCGAGATCAGCAAGAGGAAACATAACTACACTTTTACCAATTGCAACACCAGGGGCCCCAGCAACACCCTTGAAAGAGATATCTCGCGCTGACTGACCCGTTGGCGTTAGCCCTGCAATAACACTTGTTGCTTCATTATGCGCGATAACACTCGCCAACTGCGCAGAAACTGTAATTAAAAAAGCTTCTTCACCTTCATCAAAATGCCGCGAGTTATTCGCTTCTTGAACAACCAGAACTCCCAGCACTTTTTTATGGTGAATAATGGGCACACCTAAAAAACTTTCATATCGCTCTTCACCCGTTTCAGGAAAATAACGGTACCGTTCATGCTCTTGGGCATGCTCAAGATTTATAGGCTCCTCTCGCACGCCAACCAGACCCACAAGCCCTTCTGAATAGCCTAAACTCACCACACCTATTGAGTCAGAATTTAAACCTTGCGATGCCATTAGTATGTAGCGTTTTTTATCTTCATCGAGAAGATAAATGGAGCATACCTCAGTAGACATTACCTCTTGGACACGCGTTACAATAACATTTAGCGCCTCCTCTAAATTTGAGGCGCCATTCACTTCTTGGATTAAGCTCCGAAGCATACTAAGCATTCATTAATTCCCTCTTACCGTTTCAGATAAGTCATACTCTAAATTGAATAAATCGGTAGACAATTCTTTCATTGCCCGTCGGTATACTTCTCGCTTAAATGAAACAACCTGGCCTAATGGATACCAGTAACTAACCCATTTCCAACTATCAAACTCTGGACTATTACTAGAGTTGACAGTAACCATTGAGTCAGCACTTAGCATTCTCAATAAATACCATTTTTGCTTTTGCCCAACACACAAAGGATGCGAATTATGGCGGATCATTTTTTTTGGTAGCCGATAACGCAGCCAACCTTTTGTTGTCGCGATGATTTTCACATCAGCCTCAACTAAACCCACCTCTTCGTACAACTCTCTATACAATGCTTGCTCAGGCGTTTCACTAACTTTAATACCACCTTGAGGAAACTGCCAAGAGCTCTGCCCTATTCGTTTTGCCCAAAGTACCTGATTAAACTGATTCGCGAGAATAATTCCGACATTTAGTCTAAACCCGTCAGAATCTATCACTCTATTATCCTTATAATTATTTAGCTTTGCCTCATTCTTTCAGAAATTGTATCGCTCGGCAATCAAGTAAGTCGCTATCATCTTATTATTTATACAAATAATCCTATTTCGACACACGTTTTATATAAATTCATCTAGTCAATTTTCTTATATTAAGCATTTTTCTGATATGATTTACTTTATATACAGTTTAGCGGAGATTTTATAAGTGGCCTTGGTAATTTTTGATTTAGACAATACTTTAATCGCAGGTGATAGTGATCATGCTTGGGGCGAGTACCTAGTGGAACATAAAATTGTTGATGCTAAATACTACAAGAAAAAAAATGATCAATTTTTTCAGGATTATCAATCAGGTCAACTTATCATTGAGGAATATCTCGCCTTTGCATTAGAACCTCTAGCAAAAAACAGCTTGGACAATCTACTCAAATGGCGCAAAGCTTTTTTAACAGAAAAAATTCTTCCTATTATGCTACCAAAAGCAAAAGAATTGATCGCAAAACACCGAAAAAAAGGTGATTACCTACTAATTATTACCGCAACTAATCATTTTGTTACGGAGCTCATTGCTCAACTTCTGCAAGTTGACGACTTAATTGCGACAGTACCAGAAAAAAATGACGACGGGTTTACAGGTAATATATCAGGCACCCCAAGTTTTAAAGAAGGTAAAATCACACGTTTAAACGAGTGGTTAAAAAACAATAATCACGTCATGTCGGGTTCATATTTTTACAGTGACTCTCACAATGATTTACCTTTACTTAAGCTTGTTGACAACCCTATAGCGATCGATCCTGACGATATACTAAAAACTTATTGCGAAAAGAATAATTGGCCTGTTCAAACACTTAGAAATAGGTAATAGTTTTATATACTTTATCGCGCATCAAAAACACCATTGACTCAGGTAGGCAGACATAAAAATGTTCAAATTATGCACCACATTTCTATTGCTGCTAATCTGCACCATACTCTTTGGCTGTGACACAAAAAGTAAAGCCCCAAATAAAGAACCAACAACAGATTTTGAACCTGCTACGACTAATACAAATATTCAACAAAACAAAAGCTTAGCCGTATTTTTAAGTGCGGCGGAGAAAAGTTTCGTGCAATTAGCCGAATCTGGTGCCGCGCTAAAGCTAGATACTGAAAAATTCACTCGAACGCCATCACTAGAAAACTTAATTGATGCAAAAAAGGCACTTTTACATACTCACCATCAATATATGTTGGCGCAAGTTTTTCAAAAAATCGACATCCTTCATCCAGAGTTTGACCTTCAGCAGAGCCAGCCTACTGTCATTCATCCTCTTAATATTCGACTAGACCAGTATCCATTCATTTCTGGTTACTTGGACGCCGTCCCAAGCTACCCAGCCAGTGGTTTGATATTTGCCGAGCAAGTATTATCAGAAGAGTATTTGAATAACGAGCATCAGTTTTCAGACACTGCTTATGTAGCCATCGGATTTCATGCACTTGAACTGATTTTATCAGGCGGACTTAATCAAACACCAAAAGAGCGTAGCTTAGAGTTCAGTAGCCTAAAGGATTCATCCGGCAAGGGTACACCCAGTTATCGCCGCAGCCGATATGTACAACTTTTAACCTCATTAATAAATAATGATCTTAAAAAATTATCATCCGCTTGGACGAATAATAAGGATTTTTACCCACAGGCTCTAAATGAAATGCTGCCTACCGAAAGTAATCGACTTATTCAGCAAGCATATAAAATAGAAGAACAGGCTCTTTCACAAATAAAAGAGTCTAATAAGGATAGTCATCTTAATGCTATCGATGAAAGAAAAGCGCAGCTAGCGCTTATCCTAAAAAATCAAAACAGTGAGTAATATTTAACGTCTAAGTAGGCAGTACCCGAACAAACATCGCCTTTAGATACTCTGTTTCAGGAATCGCGGGTACAATCGGATGATCTGGCCCCTGAGCACCCTGTTCAATAATTTGTAAACGTTTCTCAAGCGTTTGACCTGAAAGCCTTAAAGCTGTAACCAAAGCCTCTCGTGACAAATGCATCGAACAAGAACCAGACACTAACAAGCCATCCCTGGTTAACAAGCGCATCGCAAGCTGATTAAGTTTTTGATAGGCTCTTTCGCCCACTTTTTGGTCTTTCCGACGCGGGATAAAAGCAGGCGGATCGACAATCACCACATCATATTTTTCACCGTCTTCTAATAGCTTGCGACAAACTTCAATCACATCACCTTCAATACTACTTACTTTTTCTTCAACACCATTTAATGCTGCATTTTTTGCAACATAAGATAAAGCCAAAGAAGAGCTATCGACACACGTGACTGATTCAGCACCAAACGCAGCAGCTTGAATCCCCCAACCACCAATATAACTATAAAGGTCTAATACCTTTTTTCCTTTTACATAGTCTTTTAAGCGAGCGCGATTCATTCGGTGATCATAAAACCAGCCAGTTTTTTGGCCAGTCACGATTGGCGCTATAAATTTCACCCCATTCTCTTCAAGAGGAGCTTCTTCAATTTCTTCACCAAAAACAACCTTAACGTATGATTCCAAAGCTTCAGGCGCACGCATTTTACCGTTATTTTTAAACAATATCGTTTTCGGTTTACAGACTTTCTCAAGCGCAGCGATAACATCATCTTTCAGCATTTCCATTCCAACTGAAGAAATTTGCACCACAAGCACATCACCAAAACGATCGACTACTAGGCCTGGTAGTGCATCACTATCACCGAAAACTAAACGGTAGTGTGGGCTGTCAAATGCAAGCTCTCGCAACGATAAAGCAATTTTCATACGGTGAACTAATAAAGATTGGTCCATTTTTTGCTTTGGATCACGACTAACCAAACGACCACAAATTAACGAAGCAGGCGACATCATTACAACGCCCATCTCTCGCCCAGTATGATCCTTTACTATAACCTGTTCGCCAGGCGCAAATAACTTAAGCGGTGTTGCTTTTACGTCAACCTCATTACTATAAACCCAAAGATGCCCTTGTTTTAAACGCTTTTCAGCACCTTTATTTAACTGCAACACTTTCATTTCCATCATTTACACCCTCAGCCCAAACCAACTATTTCAATACCATCATATGTAGGAGGCGGAGTATACCAAGGAACACTCATGTTGAAGTGTTTATTTTTTAATCCGCTGTTACATTTTACTAAAAACTTTCGTAGCGATATAAAAGGTCATAGTATTTTCAATTATTGGGTCTACACTAATTTAAATAACATTAATTTAAAAAACGACTTTCTAAACCAAAGTTTCAGGAGTATACAAGGCATGCCTGCCGAATTAACCGAAGAACAAATTGCCAAAATATTGCATGGCATTTCTATTCCGACACAACCTCAAATTTTGGTTGATTTGCAAATGGAGCAGATCATGCCGGAGCCAGATATCACACGTATCGCGAAGCTCATTGCAAAAGATGTTGGCTTAGCAGGAACGATGCTGAAATTTGTTAACTCTCCTTTTTACGGTCTTAGTAATAAAATCACCTCCATTGAACAATCTGTTTCTCTTTTAGGGATCAATACTGTCATCAATATTTTGAACGGCATTGCGATAAAAGGTGAAATGTCTGATGAGAACATTATTGCTTTAACTCGTTTTTGGGACACCGCGAATGACATTGCTATGGTCTGTGCAACAGTTGCTAAAAAGGTCGGCTATCCAACACCCGATGAAGCATACACTCTAGGCTTATTTCACAATACGGGCATCCCGTTGATGATGAAGAAATTCGATAATTATCTGGATGTAATGGAGAAGACATATTCGGGAGATCACGAACGAATAATCGATCTTGAAAATGAAAAATTCAACACAAATCACTGCGTTGTCGGTTATTACACTGGAAAATCTTGGAATTTACCTAATCATATCTGCCAAGTTATTGCTGAGCATCATAATACTCAGCAAACATTTAAGGCAAGAGACGGTAAAAACCAAAACCAGAAAACGCTATTAGCCATTTTAAAGCTATCTGAACATATTTGTGGAAATTACAAAGTACTTGGATTACAAGATTCTGACCCTGAATGGGATAATAACAAAAAAGATATCCTTGAACATCTTGGCCTTACAAGTTACGACATAGATGAACTGAAAGAGATCTTCAGTGACATGGGAATTAGTGTGTATTAGCCCGTGTCGAGGGTCGGCAAATAACCCCTCATAAACATAAAACTAAAAGGAGCCGAAGCTCCTTTTTTCATTAACTAATCATTTACTTTTGTGGTAAGCAACATCTAACTCTCTTGCTGCTTTAACATCATCTAAACGCCTAACTGGCTGAGTAAATGGTGCCTCTTTTAACATTTCGGGCGATGTTTCAGCTTCCTTCTGAATTGAAATCATCGCATTCACGAAGCCTTCAAGCTCATTAATTGACTCTGTTTCAGTTGGCTCAATCAAGAGACACTCAGGCACGAGTAATGGAAAGTAAGTAGTGGGTGCATGATAACCATAATCAAGTAAACGTTTTGCAAAATCCATAGCGGTAACGCCATGTTCTTTAGCTTGCTTGCTCATCGTGATAATAAACTCATGCGTCGCACGACGATCTTCATAAGCCAGCTTAAAACCGGCATTAGACATCAGTTTTGCCATGTAGTTTGCACTCAGAGTTGAGTATTCACCTACACGGTATAAACCATCACGCCCCAACAAAACAGAATAGATATATGCGCGCAACATAATACCCGCATTACCCA
>JBLHVH010000040.1:0-19767 GCA_047628385.1 Oleiphilaceae bacterium | reverse complement strand
CCTCCAAGTAAGCTGTTGCAGCCTCAACCAAGCCAATACGATTGAGATACAAGGCAAATAATTCATTCGCGAGCGCCTGATACTGAATAAATCCGTTCTCTTTTGCCGACTCTATGGCTCTTTTATATCGAGTAGCCACCACCACCAAGGGTAATTTTTCAATTTGCCCTTGCTCTGCCAGTAATAACTGATATTTATGATCAAAATTTGTTGGACATGACTCCGCCAGAATTTTTAGCTCTTCAAGACAATACCTTAGGTCATCATTCGGCACTAAGACATTGTTATGCCGTGTTTCACCTAAAACACGGCCACGATCAGCGAGTAGCAATAAGGCATATTGAAGTAAATGATCCATATACAAACTAAATCGTGCCCCAATTTTGAAGCCATTATGCGCTTCACCCGCGAGTTCAAGTGATTTTTGGCTATCGCCGTACCAAAAAGCAAGTTCTGAGCGATAATGAAACAGTGCATATTCATGCAAACTGCCTTTTATTTTACTTAGCAGCTCAGGCGAATGAATCGCCTCAAGGGATTTAGCGGCATGCTCACTGGGGACCATTAATGCCTTTGTTAGCGTAAGAATATTAGTCCCTTGCGGAGCAAACACTTTTTTTCGACGACACACCCGGCTGATATCAAGGGCTTGTGACTTTATTGAAGACAGCGCAATGCCGGATGAATAATTTAAAAACAAAGTATTATTGAGACTAATAACGCCTCGGGCAATTTCACCATTCTCTAAACCTATTTCATAGGCCATTTTATGCTGCTGACTGCACTCGCTATAGGTCTGTTTAATGGGCAGTACCAAACCCGCTAACACATTATAACTGCTCGCTAATTCTTGCGCATGAGGGTAATACTTAAGTAATTTAATGGCATGCTCCGCCACCTCAGCACCGCGCGCATAGTCATGCTGTTGAACTAATAAGACGGCAAACCAAGTCAACTGACTCCCTGCTAAGTCGGACTTACCCGCAGTTAACACTAAATTAAGCCCTCGAAGCACGCCTAAACGCATTAGAACAGTATTATTGAGTAAAAAAGCACAAGCAGTTAGTGTCGATAGAATTTTAATCGCGATCAACTTACGCGAGTCAGTCATTTCTGGTAGCTGTTCGATGCTTTCAATCGGGGTCTGTTTAATTTGCTCATCAAATAATGTTTGCTCTTTCATGAGCAGTTCAGCGTTGACAATATGTCCTTTATTTATGTTTTCTTTTTCAGTTGCTACTTCATTAGCCCACCCTATTAAAGGCATCCCTAACGAGGCTAAGCCTTGAAGCGCAAATTCAATTCCCTTATACCACAAGCCTCTTCCACTGTGCTCGAGTGCGCGTGTCGCATAAATTTGAGCTTTAAAAATATCTTCATGGCAATAGTTAAGCAGTTCACTGTAAAGTTTATCTGACGCTTCAGGGTAGCCACACAAATACTCTCCTTCAGCTTTCAATTGCAGTAAGCTAAACGTGAGCTGATAGCATGACTGCCAACTATTAGCGGGCAACAATGACATACCCACGCGGGCATATTGTACAACCGCTTCCCAAGCGCTGCTTGATTTAGCCATCGTAGACGCTTGTTGATTCAACTCTGCTAAAAACAACTGCTCAGCGCCATCGGTGATCAAACTTCGTCCATGATTTAACTGCTCTACAATCGAGAACAATGAAGTCGCATAATGGGCATTGCTTGATGCTTGTTCATTAATATACCGATTGCGTAATAAGCGACCAATTGTAAGGTGTGTTTGCTGTTGCTCAGCGGCACTCATCGACTGATATGCGGCTTGCAACATGCGGTCATGAAGAAACTTAAATTGTGCGACAGCTGAATGGTCAATATGCTTTAATACATTATTACTCGTCGCTTCAGCTAATATATGCGCTTGAAAGACCAACCCTTCTTCAATGGCTGGCCACAAAATACGCGTTATGTAATTTTCAGTTTGCTCAGCAACCACTGATAACAGCGCAACGTCAAAACGGGTACCGATGCAGGATGCAATTTGCAACATTTTCTGTGTTCGAAGCGGCAATTTCTGCATTTTTCGTAACATCAACTCAACAACATTATCGGTAATGCCCTTCGTGACAATCGCATCCGTATTCCATTGCCAGCAAAGCCTAGTTAAGTCAAAATTAAGTAGTTTTTCACTATATAAGGTTTTGAGAAACTCATTAATAAAAAAAGGATTACCGTCCGTTTTTTGATAAACCATCTCAACCAATGGTTGCGCGCGCTGAGCTGAACAATGCAAACTATCGATAATTAATTGCTGCACATCACCGGTACACAAAGGCGCGAGACTAAGCTCACTAATGCTTTCAGATTTATGGTCTCGAACCGCATTCAGCGTTTTCATTACAGGGTGCGCGTCATCAACTTCGTTATCGCGATAAGCGACAATCACTAATAAAGCACAATCTGCTTCTCGCATTAATAACGGCAATAAGTTTAAACTGCTACGATCAGCCCATTGCAAGTCATCAATACAAATAACCAAGGGAGTATCTTCTGCAATAAATCTGATCAATTTCAACAATATAAAATTTAAACGATTTTGCGCTTCATCAGCCCCCAAAATTGGCACGTCAGGTAGATCACCTAACAAGGGCTTAAACTCAATCATAATATCAATCAATACACGTGCATTAGCACCCAGCGCATTAGTTAAATTTTCTCGATAGGCAGTTAACTGACGCTCTGGCAGTGACAGCGTTTTCAGCAACCATGTTGTGAGCGCCTGTTTAAAAGCGTAATAAGGCGTAGATCGCTGAAACTGGTCAAATTTACCCGCTAAAAATAAACCGTTATGTGCCGCAATAGGCTTGTGTACTTCATTAATTAAAACAGACTTACCCACACCAGAATAACCCGATACACAAAGGAGTTGCGGTTGACCCTTGATCACTTGATTAAAATGACTCAGTAAAACATTTACTTCTTCAGTCCGGCCATAGAGTTTTTGTGATAGCTGAAACCGGTCTGACACATCGGCTTCACCTAATTCAAAGGTTTCAGTTTTTATGCCTTGTTGATATCCCTGCAGACATTTTTCTAAATCATGCTTTAAACCTAAGGCACTTTGATAGCGCTCCTCTGCTGATTTACTCAGCAATTTATCAATCAGTTTTGACACCATTACCGGTATGGTTTTATCTAATTGATTAATCGGTTTATGCGCTTTTGCTATGTGAGCGTGCACCATCCCCAACGCGTCATTCGCACTAAAGGGGAGTTGTCCGCTTAATAGCTCATAGAAGGTTATCCCTAGCGTATAAAAATCGGTCCGGTAGTCTAACGCCCTGTTCATTCGCCCCGTTTGCTCTGGCGAGATATAAGGCAATAAACCTTCCAATTTTTCAGGTGAAGCCAATGAAGGTTGTTCTCGGTTAAGGATCGACGCCAAACCAAAATCAGTCACCTGTACTTTAAGCGTTTGAGGGCAAATAAGGAGATTACCCGGGTGTAAGTCTTTATGAATCACTTGCGCATGGTGAATCACACTCAGCGCCTCAGCTATTTGTATCGCAATCACAAAAAAGTCGACAATAGGTATGCACTTATCGACTTGTTGCTGAGTATATTTACGTAAATCGATAGACTGGTGGTCTTCAAACACCATAAAAGGGGTGTTATTGCGCTCCTGAAAATCTAAAACTTTCAGAATATTCGGGTGATTAAACTTTTTAGTCACCTCACAGGAAAATAAAAATCGCTGAAGCTGAGCTTGCGTAGGATACAAAGCCACTAAAGATTTAAGGATAACCTTCTCACCATCACATTCACGCGTTGCACGCTGAATGATAGTACTGGTATTACTAAATAATGTTTCTAAAGGTATGTAACGGTTACTCTTTTGACTCAATGGAATGACCTGTAAATGTTTATTATTTAAGCTAGTGAAGAGTATAGCCTGAAAATGGCAGTTCGACTGATTCAGTTTGATAGTTTTAGTTTAGTTATCAATCACTTCTATGGCCTGACAAACTAGTTCGGATTTAAGTCCTTTTTTATCTCAATTTACCCTGATAATTTCAGTAAGTGATCTAAGCTCTTATAATACTTTTATCGTTTTATACGACCAGCTTGATTACTTTGGAGCTTGTTTATTTTGACTGATGTACCTTTACATATTGCTGGCTATTGTAAGACTGATTTTGCTTTAGTCAGACAAGCGTTCACTGAAAACCTAAAGCAACGAAGCGAACTAGGTGCCAGCATTTCTGTAATGCATGAAGGCAAAATGGTCGTTGATCTATGGGGTGGATATCAGGATATTGCACAAACCAAACCTTGGGAGCAAGACTCCTTAGTATGCGTGATGTCGGTAAGCAAAGGCATCGCTTCACTTTGTATACTCACTCTCGCAGACCAAAAAAAAATTAAGCTCGATGAGCTGATAGCAGACTATTGGCCAGAATTTGCGCAAGCGGGAAAAGAAAATATTACAATTCGTTGCCTACTCGCTCAGTTAGCAGGCATTCCCGTTGCAGATGCGGCCCCCGAAAACTCTATTTTTCAACTGGATATACTCGCTAAAGCCTTTGAGGTACAAAAACCACTTTGGGAACCAGGTAGTACGCCTTGCTATCACTCATTTAGTTATGGGCCACTTTGCCAAGAGCTGGTAAAGCGCATAACCGGCAAAACACTTGGCACCTTTCTTAGAGAAGATTTATTTGGCCCTAGAGGCATTGAGTTTTATATTGGTGTAACACCAGAAGAAGAAAGCCGATGCACTGAAATTTTAGTCGACAAAAACATCCCCAGTATCAAGGGCATGCAAGATGGATCATCATTATTAGCCAGAGCATGGAGACCCGCCCCGCTAAATCACCCTGAAGATTTATTTCAGCAGAGTGAATTTAGACGCGGTGAATTTGCATCCTGTAATGGACACAGTAATGCACGTGCATTAGCGCAAATTTATGGACCGCTGTCGCAACAAGGTGGCGGTTTCATCAGTAATACCCTCCTGGAAGATGCCATCGTAGAACAGTGGGATGCGGTTGAAAAAATGACAAACCGCCATTTCCGGTATAGCTCAGGCTTTATGCTGAATAACCGCCATTTTTCTTTAGGGCCTAACCCTAGAAGTTTTGGTCACCCAGGTTTAGGCGGCGCTTTAGCATTCGCAGACCCCGACGCGGAGTTAGGTTTTGGTTATTGTGGTAATCGGATTCATGCTGTAGACAATAACGGCGCATGTGGAACTGCATTGATTGATGCAATGTATCAGTCTTTGTAGGTGTAGGAGAACGCAGTAATACCAACATCAAACATAACATCAAGCTTTTGCTGGGGTTCTCTTCGATCAACCCAACAAACAAGTACTGTCGCTTTATTTTAAGGAGCTTAATGTCTTCTCGATGCAGCAGCGCCTCAGTTTTTCTCGATGGTAAATTTCTTTTGACCTTGTGTTTAAGTTCTTTATTCACACTTAGGGTATTAAAGCTGGCCGGAAAGACTAAAGATGAAACCTTAAAGATAAGAGCATTCTACCACCGAGTAAATCGAGGCACTGCGCTTACACCGAGAAGTAACTAAAAAACTAAGATAAATACAAATAAATAGGGTAGAAGGCTTGACCTTGAACAGACTATCTACACTTGTTCGGTACAACGTTTGACACTTCACTGCTTGTTTGTAGTCTGGGTTGATCGAAGAGAACCCCAGCAAGCACACAAATACTACCTAGCATGATCTCCCCACCCTTTTAGTTCTGCATATTCAATTTTTTCTGCCCAATCTGGCTACAAAACCCCCTTCACGCACCTATCCATGAAAACTAGAATAATTTGTTAGTCGGTATTACGTTTCTACATTTGAATGCTTTCATATGAGGGGAGAACGAAGCCCCCCCTCAACGGTTTTTCGACATTACTTTACATGAAATTATACGTCAATCTGGCACCAAAGGTGCGCGGTGTACCTATGTCTTTCGTAACGCCTATTCCACCAGGGCCAGCGGCAGGAAACTCTCGACTTGAAGTAGAATAGGCCTTGTCACCCAAATTCTCCCCATACAGTTGTAACTCCCAACTTTCATCCAAAGGCGTAAAGTTTATACGTGCATTCCAAATACCATAGGCACCTTGCGATGATGTATCTTCATTAAATGCGGTGAAATAGCTTTTGTCTTGCCAAAAATACTCCACACGATAGCTCAAGGTTCCTTCGCTCAGCTCTTGAAAATACTGCACCGCTGTATTGAATTTATGTGTAGGCGCTGAATTTAAGTCATTGTCAGAAACATCTACTAACACAATCCCTTGTGGCGACTGATAATCTTTATACTTCGCATCTAAAAAAGCATAATTAAAATCTACCATCCAGTCATAGCTTGGCATCCAACTCAACTCTAACTCAACACCTTGAATATTGGCATCCGCTGCATTGCTAATTAGAAGGGTTCCTGGTTGATCAAAACTTGATACCTGAAGATCAGAGTAATCATAATAAAATAACGCTACGTTTGCTCTTAAGCTCTTGTTCAACCAATCTTCTTTTGCACCAATTTCATAAGACCAAACAAATTCAGGATCATATTCAGCATCCTCTGAGGTTAAATTAAAACCACCACTTTTAAACCCCCTACTAACAGAGCCATATAACATCGGACCGTCATCAAAAGTATAGTCTATAGCCGCTTTAGGACTCCATGCATTCCAACTTTCTTTTTCATCGATACTATAATCAACTAAAGACACAGGTAAATTTAGATTCACGTGCGCATTACTAAACTTTTTTTCCTCATTACTATAACGCAGGCCTAAGGTTGCATTTAATTTTTCAGTTAAACCATATGTCCCTTGACCAAATAGCGCATAAGCAGTTGTGTCATTGGAAGTATCAAAATTTCTACTCGAATTACCTCCATTGATGTTGATAGACACATCAGACTCATGATCTTCATCTAGAAAATATAGTCCGGTCACCAGTCTCAAACGATCCGATTTATAATTAAACCGCAACTCTTCTGAAAATTGCTTTTGCTCTTCTGCAACTTCAGTAAACAAAAATTCGATATTACTACCATCGGTATCTTCAACGTTGAAGAAACCTAAATCTCGGTAAGCCGTTAGAGATGTCACCGACCAACCAGACCTCAATTGCCAAATTACTTCAGTTGAAGTCCCTTTATTTATTTGCTTAAGCTTAGGATCTTGAAAAGAAAAATCAACCTCATGCGCGTCACTAGGTATATTAATAGAACCACCACGAGGAGCAAGGTCACCATTTTCTGCCTTCCCTGTAGATTTATACGCTATAGGTGCTTTATCTGTATTCGAATAATCAGCTCGTAGAATAACCTCACCATTCTGCCCCACTAAATAACGCAGGGTTCCTCGCCCCGCTAGGCTGTCATCATTAGATAAACCTTCTGACTCCGGCTTATTAATATTAGTCACATAAGGCGCATGGTCGGACTTTATTAAGGATATATTACCAAGCACACTTTCATCTTGGTTCAATGCGCCGCTAACATAGGTCGAAAAGCGCTTTGATGAATCCGTTCCCACATCAAAACGAACGATTCTTTCAAGCTCTGCTTGTGGCAATTTACTAATAACGTTAACTGTGCCACCAATCGAATTACGTCCATACAAGGTACCTTGTGGCCCTCTAAGTACTTCGACTCGCTCAACACCAAGAAAATCATCTAGGGCGGTAACGGTTCTTGATTGATAGACGCCATCAACATGTACCGTGACACTAGGGTCTGAACCAATAAAATCTAGATTTGTGCCAATGCCTCGCATATACAACCTTGAAGCAGGGCCATTACGATTAATACCCAAACCTGGGGTTTGTTGGACTAAATCTTCTATATTATTGGCGCCAGACTCTTGTAAGTCATCTTCACTCATCACAGAAATCGATGCAGGCACATTTTGTAGAGATTGTTCACCGGTTTTCGTCGCAGTAACAACCACATCGGCTAATTTAAGAGGGGCTTCTTGCGCAACTAATGGCACAGACAATGTGGCAGTCATACAGGTAGAGCAAGCCAATAAAATTCGAGATTTATTATATTTTTTTATTCTTCTCATTATAGCCTCATGAACTAATTCTTACACGCCCGGAGAATGGATCAAAAAATAAGGCGATAAACCAGAGTATAGTTACAATTTAACAATTTTGTACGGATTTCAGTCCTAAATTTCAAACATACAAATTAGCTATTCAGAAGGGATCAACATTCGTACCGAACACTGAGACTTTTCAACGGTAGTAATCATTTTGAGGTGATATATTTATTTCATTTTCTGTGGCAGCCAGAGCGCTATTTCTGGAAAAACAATCAATACCCCCACCATGATTAAACACAGCAATACAAAGGGGAAGGTTCCCTTATAGATATCCATCAGCGCGATACCTGGAACGACTTGCTTCATGACAATTACGTTTAAACCTATTGGCGGCGTAATCAGAGCCAGCTCAATCATCATGACAATAAACACTCCAAACCAGATAGGGTCAATTCCCATAGAAACAATTAAAGGAAACACAAAAGGTAAGGTAAGAATAATCATACCAAAGGTATCAATGATTGCACCAAGCACCAAATACATAAATACCAAGATCGCCAACACCAAATATGGCGACAAGTGCATATTCGTCACACTTTGAATCAAACTACCCGTTAAGTCTGTTTGTACTAAAAAACGACTAAAAACACCGCCCCCTAATAATAATAAAAATATATTACTACTCAGTTTTGTACTTTCTCCGATACTTTCGCTTAATACTTGTTTATTTAAGCGCTTTTTACTCAACGCTACAAGCAGCATTCCAGCAACACCGACGGCAGCGGCTTCAGATGTAGTCGCAATCCCACCATAAATACTTCCTAGTACAAGAAACATCACACTCAAAAAAGGCAACAAGCCCAACAGTGAATGTAGCTTTTCAGGGAAAGGGAATTTTTGACCTGCAGGCCCAGCAGCAGGATTAAAAAAACAATAAATCCAAATATAGGCACTAAATAATAGTGTAAGCAGTATGCCTGGAATAACACCGGCAAGAAATAAATCACCAATTGAAGTCTCGGTCCATACCCCATAAAAAACCAAAGGGATGCTTGGCGGAATTAATATCGCTAACACACCTGCCGAGGCTAAAGAACCCGACGCTAGTGACGGTGAATAGTGGTAGCGCTTCATTTCAGGCATCAGCATCTTACCCATGGTCATAACGGTTGCCACACTTGAACCAGTGATAGCGCCAAAACTTGCTGTACTCACCGTTGAGGCGACCGCTAAACCACCTGGCCGATGACCAAACCATTTATAAAAACAACGATATAAGTCACGACCAACACCAGAACTATAACCGAGTTGTCCCATCCAAATAAAAAGTGGCAATGAAATTAAAATGAAATTTGTCGCAACCTCCCAACTTAATAACTGAAACTGCACCAGCGTGGCATCAAAGCCCTGAAAGTAAATATTACCGGCAACACCCGTGATCAACATTGAAACCGCAATAGGCACTCTCATCAAGATCATTATCGTCATGATCACAACGGCACTTAAGCCAATATTATGATCACTCATTGCGACAACTGACCTCTAGCCAATTTTCAGAGAGCATTACCAGTGTCTGCAACGCCATTAAACCAGCACTCAACGCAATCATTGCAGAAAACGGCCATAACGGTATCGATAAAGTTAAAGCCTCTTCTTCAAACTCGCGCATATCTTGCAGACCAACAATCGCTTGCCAGACCAAAAATATTGAAATACTCAAACAGCACAGCAGGGCAAAACTGCTTGCAATTGATTTCCAATTTTTTGAAAAGTGACTAAAAAGAAGATCGACGTGTAAAAACTCTCGTTTAGATAAGCAGTAAGGAAGGTCAATAAAAAAAATACTTAAGAGTAGCAAACCTGAAATTTCATGGCTCCAAGAGAGTGAAGACGTAAACACATTTCTTAAAATAATATCCAACAACACTAGCGCTAACAAACCAGGCATCAACAGCCATACGTTTATTTTATGAGCAGCTAATACTAGCCTACCAACCCATTGGCTATATATTTTTATGATGACAGACATTGAACCACTTCCAAGGGATAGGGATAGGGATAGCGTTAAATACTAATGACTCTAAACATTCGTGACAGGTAAAGGCCCAGGCTTTGCCATATGATAACCTTGTCCAAAATCGACACCCATTGACGTTAATGCCTTTAAGGTATCGGCATCTTCAATAAATTCAGCAACAGTTTTAAGGCCGGCCGCATGGGCTATATGGTTACAGGCATCGACAATCCCTTGGTCGATAGGATCGTTCAACATATTCTTAACAAAGCCACCGTCAATCTTTAAAAAATCAACGGGGATTGTTTTTAAATAGGTAAATGAACTTAAGCCAACACCAAAATCATCTAAGGCGAACTTAAAACCTTTTTCACGAATGTCAATAATAAATTCGACCGAGTCTACAAGGTTATTAATCGCTTCTGTTTCGGTAATTTCAAAGCAAATTAGTTGAGGATTAATATTATGATCTTTTTGTAATTGCTTAATGTAATCGAAAAATGACTGATCACTTAAGGTTGAACCCGATAAATTTACAAAGTATGTACCTTGCTCCTGTCGCCCCAAATTACTTTCATCGAGATATTTAAACACATTTTTTACAACCCAACGATCAATCGTAGGCATTAAGTTATAGCGTTCAGCTGCTGGTATAAATGCGCCGGGAGGAATCAATCCGTCGCCTTCATCCATACGCACCAAAAACTCAGCATGAGGCCCAAGTTCGCCCTGTAAATTAGTCATTGGTTGAAGGTGTAGTACAAAATTATCATGCAACGCTGCTTGTTTAATACGTGGCGCCCAATTCATTTCAATACGTCGTTGGTTCAGGTCGTTATCGTCTTCACTGTACCAAGTAATACCTTCTTCGTTTTTATCTTTTGATGCATAACAAGCAATGTCAGCGCACGCCAATAACGTTTGTTGATCACTGATACTTGCATCAATTTGTACAATCCCAATACTAATAGCGGTATCAAATGGTTTTTTCTGCCAAATAAACCGCATTGCCGCAATACTTGACCTAATATCTGCCGCAACTTGCAGTGCCTGATTTTTGGTATGATTTTTAAGTAAAATACCAAATTCATCGCCACCCAAACGAGCCAATGTATCACGCTCTCTAATTTGTTTTTTTAAAGTGTGTGTCACTTGTACAAGCAATTCATCACCCGCAAGATGACCACAGGTATCATTAATAATTTTAAACTGATCCAAATCAAGAAACATAAAAATATGTATTTCTTGATGACTTTTGGCGTCTTTCAAGGCTTGACTTAGTCTGTCCTCAAACTCTCGACGATTGACTAAGTCAGTTAAAGTGTCGTGGTAGGCGAGATAATGATAATTAGCTTCCGCCTCTAACTTCGCTTTGCGTGACTCATTTTGTTTTAGCTCCCTATAAATAACAGGGATTAAGCGCGCCAAATTATCTTTCATGATAAAATCTCGAGCACCGCCTTCTTGCATAGAGTCGATCGCTGCTTTTTCAGCGATTTCGCCTGACACAATAATCACAGATAGATGTTTACTATGCTCTCTGACAATCTGCAATACCTCAGAGGAATTAAACACCACCATATTATGATCAGTAATGACCAAATCCCATGGCCCCTGATACTTAAGTGCATCGTTTAATTCATCTTGATCTTCTACATGTATATGGTTTGGATTTAAACCACCTTTTCTTAAAGCATGCATCAAAAGAAATACATCATCTTCAGAGTCGTCGACGATGAGCAACTTAAACTCATCTAATGACAAAGCTTTATCTTCTTGTAGCATAGGGCGTCCGGTTATTGTCAATCCAATAATTACCCAGCGTTTTGATCTGCAGTAAAAACTCATTAAAGTCGAAAGGTTTGCGAATATAACTATTTGCACCCAAAGAATATCCGTCAATCATGTCCTGTTCTTGATCTGAAGATGTAAGTAATACCACAGGCACAAGCTTGGTACGCTCCTCTTGGCGTAATATTTTTAACACTTCCAAACCACTTAATTTTGGAAGGTTAATATCCAAGAAAATAACACTCGGCAAAGCTTTTACATCTCGCTCATGATATACACCTTGAGCCAACATATAATCAACAGCTTCTTGACCATCTCTCGCAACGGCTATTTGTTGATCAATACCAGACTTCTTAAACGCGATTAACGCTAACTCTTCTTCATCTGGATTATCTTCTACTAAAAGAATTGTCATTAGATATAGAATTCGATTCATAGGTGCGCTATATGCACGCCTTTATGCAGTCAAGTATAGTTGATGATACAACCCTGTCTAGCAAGCGACAACGCGAATAACCAAATGATTTCACTGAAAATTATACGCTATTTCGTGCAACCTATCGACAAAATTGGTTAAACTTGGCATTTATTCAAATGAAAAGATTATTCATGGCACCTTCACTCACAGAAAACCCTTCTTTATCCAAAGCGATGTCGGTAAGCGACTTAAACCGGCAAGTTAAACGTATGCTTGAAGTCAGCTACGGACAAATATGGGTTTCAGGTGAAATATCAGGTTTATCTCGTCCTAATTCTGGACATTGGTATTTTTCATTAAAAGATAACAAAGCCCAAATCCGTTGCGCGATGTTTCGTGGTTTCAATCAGCGGGTACGTTTTCAACCCAAGGAAGGCGACTTGATTTTGGTGCGCGCTAAAGTCAGCCTTTATGAAGGGCGCGGCGACTATCAACTAATTGTAGAAGGCATGGAGCCTGCAGGACTTGGCCAACTTCAAGCTGATTTTGATGCGCTCAAACTCAAGCTATCACTTGAAGGACTGTTTGATGAGACAAAAAAGAAGTCCATTCCAGAGATCCCTAGCAAAGTCGCGGTAATTACCTCGCAAAGTGGCGCAGTAATTCATGACATTATCTCCGTGACTAAGCGCCGTTTTCCTGCCTTAGAAATCATTTTATACCCAGTTTCAGTACAAGGTGATAAAGCCGCTACCGAAATTGCTCAAGCTATTGGCTTCGTAAATCAGCATCACGTTGCAGATACTATTATTGTCGGTCGTGGCGGCGGTTCGCTCGAAGATTTATGGGCGTTTAACGAAGAAATTGTCGCGCGCGCCATTTTTGCCAGTACGTTACCCATCATTAGCGCCGTTGGCCATGAGGTAGACTTCACCATTGCTGATTTAGTGGCGGATTATCGTGCACCCACGCCTTCAGCCGCTGCCGAAAAGGTGACGCCCGACCAATTTGAGCTAATGCAACAGCTCGACCAGCAACAACGCAAGCTTGAATATTTTATCGCGGCGCGCTTACAAATCTACTCAGAAAAACTACAGGGCTTGCGTCATCGCTTAAAGCATCCTGGCGAAGTGCTTACTGATAAGAAAACAACTATAACCACCTTACTGTCGAGACTAAACCTCGCGTTGAAGAGTAGTTTAACCCTTGCCCAGCACCGCTACGAACGATGCAACCAAGATTTTTTAACACATGAGCCCTCAAAGGCAATACAACAAAATCTGCAAACTGTTGACTATCTTTATGAAAAAATGCTCGCTAAACAATGCAGTTTGATCGAATCTCAACAGCACCGTTTATCCATGGCAGCTCAAACATTAAATACTGCTAGCCCACTCGCAACACTGAGCCGAGGGTATGCCATTTTGGCCAAAAAAGATAAAAAAGGAAATAATAAAAAAGTAGTATCTAGTAGCTTAAAGCTAAAACCAGGTGATCAAATTAGTGCGACATTACAAGATGGCGTGGTGCATTGCACCGTAGAGCAAAGCGTACCAAAGTTAGAGTTTTAAGACCTTCTCGATGAAATTATAAATATATAATAAGTACAAACGAGAGTGATAAAACAATGGATTCCGGCCAAAAATCAAACCGAAATGACTTAGGTGCATGATCGTATTAATGACTATTAACTATCGATTTTAGCGTGTTCATTGTTGGCGCCTGCAACATTCACCCTCAAGTATCAACCAAGCACTGAAGCCTTTATTCCCAAGTGATTAATATCTTCTCGGTGTAGCGAAGCGCCTCGTTGTTTCTCGGTGGTGAACTTCTCTTGACCTCTTTGTATTTACTCGCGTTCACTTAAGGCTTCAGTAATACGTTTTATATTGTAACGCATCATTTCCAAGTAAGTTGGCGCTAACTTTCTTGATAACGCACCCGCAATTAGCGCGCCACCCATCACCGCTTCGGTTTCTTGCTGTACGAGCTTAATTAAGCGGTCATCTGATGTTGTTTCGGAAAACACGGCATGAATATTCTTTGCTTTTATTTTTCGAATTACTTGCGCAATTTGTGCAGCCGATGCTTCTGACTCGGAGTTAACCCCCTTTAAACTATAAACATGTAAGTCATAATCTCGCGCTAAATAAGCAAAAGCATTATGAGGCATGACGATATTACGCTCCACCTTACTTAACTTCGCTAAGTTACTACGTGTTTCCGCTGCTAAATCATTGAGTTTAACCACATATTGAGCAGCATTCGCTTGATAATAGGACTGATGGCTTTCATCCAATGTGATCAATGCGTTTAAAATATTTTGAACATAAACCTTTACGGCAAACAGACTATGCCACGCATGCGGATCAACCCCTTCTTGCTCCATATCATGTCCATGTCCATGTCCATGTCCATGATCACTATGATCTTGATGGCCATCATGTTCACCTTTATTATCAAGCGTAATGACGTCTATGCCTTTTGAGGCGATTACCGTTTGACCGTCAAATCTTGACGACGAGGTCAAACGCTCTAACCAGCCTTCAAACCCTAAACCATTCACCACTAATAAGTCAGCTCTAGCGAGAAACCTAACGTCTGAAGGCGTTGGATGATAGATATGCGCATCTTCATCCCAGTCCACTAAGGTGTGCACATCAATATACTCACCACCCACTTGATGAACAAGATCGGCTAAAATACTAAAAGTTGTAATAACCTGCAGTCTCGCCTCTGTTTTTTGTTTAAGCCCTTGGTTTAGTTCACTTGCAACTAACACCCCCGAATTAATACTTAAACTGGCCACTAAGAACAATACCTTGATTGCCCATTTGTATATCATTGCGAAACCTTCTCACTAAAAAAATAAAGACGTATCATACCAGAGTTGCACTAATTGCACCTAAGCCATTCATTCTCAAAGAAGTAGACTCAACTTGATAGACGAAATTACAAACAATTTAGCTATTTTCTCTAAACAAGCCGCTCGTGCTTCCGATGGTCGCGGCCAAAGTTTTTCTGGTTATGAAAAGTTAAATATAGAGTGGTATCCGCCTTATTTATTTGTACAGAATTTCTCAGACCCTCTGGATCAGGCCATTGAAATAGAATTAAAAGCCTTATTTGATACACAGTTACAGATTGAATATATTTTGGTACAGAATCGAACGCGTCCAGAACGATCGAGTTACAATCTTTGTGAGCACGCATCTAAAGCTCAAAGTACCGAAAAACAGTCACCAAGTACGTTAGCAGTCTCTTTTTGGAAAAATTTAAGCACTGAACTAATCTGCCAAGTCACACTCGGTAAAAACCAAAATACCGGTAGTTTCTTAGACATGCGGGCAGGCTGGGAATCGGTGAAGGATCACGCTGGAGATAAAGATGTATTGAATTTATTTTCATATACAGGCGTTTTTTCTTTATTCGCCTTAAAAGGTGGTGCAAATAAAGTCACTAATATGGACATGGCTTCGAATGTTCTCAAAACAGCGCAAAGAAACTACCAAAAAAATAACCTATCAAGCGGAAAATCTGCACTTTATAAACGCGACATTTTAAAGTCAGCCCAGCAACACTACAAAATAGGACCTTATGACTTAATTATCATTGATCCACCGCCTTTTCAGAAGAAGTTATTTAAAGGATGGCAGGATTATGGGAAGTTACTAAATCGATGCAAAACTTGCCAAAGTGAGAAAGGCTGCATTTTTGTTTGCCTAAACAATCCTCAAGTGACGTCTCAGGAGTTTATTGCCAAACTTCAAGCTATGTTTGGTGATACGGCAAAATTCGAAAACGTTGCCACCGCCTACGAAATAAAAGAAGCCAACAACGCTAAATCTTTATAAGCTGTAGCAGTTTATTTTTAAACATAACTGAGAAAAAATATGATAAAAATAACATCCTATTCGATACTGGCAATTGCCCTTAGCATGTTTATTTCAGCTTGTTCACCACAGGCAGACATTAATAAAAAACGTGCGAAAATCGTACCAATTTCAGCAGAACTAAGGGCCATTTACCAACGCAGTTGTAAAAACTGTCATGAAGTTAAGGCAACCGGCGCACCACTCTCAGGTGACAAAAAACGCTGGAATACTATTTTAGGAAAAGGCATGGCGATCGTTTTAGATCGCGCAATGAGCGGCTACCAAGGTATGCCAGCTTTTGGACAATGCTTTGAGTGTAGTCCTGAACAAATTGAAGCATTAATTATTTATATGAGTACCCCTACAAAATGAACCGTCGTCACTTAATTAAATCACTTATTGCCGGGACGATTGCCGGCGCCTTTCCTTTGGCTAATAACAGCTTCGCGAGTCGTAACACTTTGAGTAAAAAGTACCCTTGGAAAAACTGGTCTGGAAACCAGCAGTGTTTTCCATCAAAGCGGATCGCACCTGCGAATATAGAAGAACTTCAGAACCTCATTAAAAATAGCACAGGCAGAATTAGAGCCGTTGGTTCAGGTCACTCTTTTTCGGAACTCGTGCCAACCGAAGAGACCTTACTATCTATTCGGCGATTAGCAGGTTTGAAGCATATAGACATAGCAAAAAGCTCAGCTACTTTTTATGCTGGTACAACCCTACATGAAATAGGTCCGTTATTAAACGCTCAAAATCAAGCCTTAATTAATATGCCTGATATTGACCAACAAACCCTGTCTGGTTGTATTTGTACGTCGACTCACGGCACAGGCCGTGAACTGGGTAGTTTGTCACATTATGTTGAGGCATTAGACATTGTGATGGCTTCGGGCGACTTACTTCAATGCAGCAAAGATGAAAATACAGCGCTATTCAAAGCAGCGCAGGTCAGTTTAGGGGCTTTAGGTATCATCACGGCTGTTACCATGAAAAACACCGCCCCTTTTAAGCTTAAGAGAGAATCGCAATGGCTTCCTTTTGAAGATTTATTGCCACAAGCGGATGCCCTCTCTCGAGCTAATCGTAATTTTGAATTTTATTATTTCCCCTTCACCGGTATGGCATTAACCGACGCTTTAAATATAACCACTGAGCCAAGTTCTCAGCATGAAGAGCTTGATGGCAACAGTGGCATTATGGATTTAAAATCTGCTCGAGATTATTTATCTTGGTCTAATAAGCTCAGAGAGTTAATTCTAAGCAGCTATATGAAAACAATCACCTTAGAAGAGAGCATTGATCACTCTTATGCTATTTATGCCACCGACAGAAATGTCCGTTTTAATGAAATGGAATATCACTTACCCGCTGAGCAAGGCCTCAAAGCATTGCAAGCAGTGCGGTTAGCAATAGAAAGTAAATTCCCAGAAGTATTCTTTCCTATTGAGTGTCGTTTTATTAAAGCCGATGATATCTGGCTAAGCCCTTTCTACCAGCGCGATACGATTTCAATTGCGGTCCACCGCTATTTTGCTGAAGATCATGCACCGTTATACAAAGTTATTGAGCCTATTTTACAAAAATATCAAGGCCGCCCGCACTGGGGGAAAATTAACACCTTCTCAAATAAGCAATTTGAACAGGCTTACCCTCAATGGCAAGCATTTCAGGAAGTTAGAAAACACTATGACCCTCAAGGAAAGTTTCTAAATCCGTATTTAATGCGCACCTTTGGTTTAAGTTAATTATTTTTTAATCCAGTATTAGATTGAAAAGCTGTGCCGGACAAAATTTCATACATTGTGCATTGTTGGGGTTCGTTTCTCTCACCCCAACCTAAACAAGCACTGAAACTTTATTTAAAAGTAGTTAATGTCTTCTCTGTGTAGCGTAGCGCCTCGGCTTTTCTCGGTGGTGAATTTCTTTTGACCTTGTGTTTAAGTTCTTTATTCACACTGAGGATATTAAAGCTGATCGGATAGGCTAAAGATGAGACCTTAAAAATAAGCGTATTCTACCACCTAGTAAATCGAGGCGCTGCGCTTACAGCGAGAAGTAACTAAAAAGCTAAGATAAATAAAAAAAGGTGAAAAGCTTGATCTTGAACAGAGTATTTACAAACAAGTACTGAAGTTTCAAAAAGTTGTACCGACCAAAACACAAACATGTATTTAAACGGATTAATAGTTATGCCAACTAAAAAAATAACAAGAAGAGCATTAATTAAAGGTGGAATTGGTCTCGCAGCATTAGGAACTATCGCTTGGTTACGACCAACTGATGAGGGCGCAGCGCATAGCACTTATTTTAGGAAGCTTTCTGAAGCGCTTCACCACAAGCATTATGCTCGCCCTACTTTGGTGATAGATAAAAATAAATTGATTGAGAATATCGAGACGCTTAAAGCACATATTTACCCACACTATCAATATCGTATCGTTGCCAAATCACTGCCGTCTATTCCATTATTAAAACTGGTATCAGAGATTAGTGAAAGTAAACGTTTCATGTTATTTAATGAGCAGTTTTTAATTCAGGTAAGTCAAGAAATACCCAGTGCTGACATTCTAATGGGTAAGCCAATGCCCGTTGAGGCAGCTCGTTTCTTTTACCAAAACAAACGTCAATCTGAGTTTTCACCTCAAGACCAGCTACAGTGGTTAATCGACACCCCTACTCGCCTCTTACAATACCAACAACTGGCTCAACAAACCGGACAAGCCATGCGCATTAATATTGAGCTTGATGTAGGTTTACATCGAGGAGGTATAAAGCATGATAATGAACTAATTGAGATGATAAAAACCATTGAATCGGAGCCTTTATTCACGCTTTCAGGCCTAATGGGGTATGAGCCACATGTGGTTAAATTACCCGGTAGTGCGCAGGGACATTTAAACGCGGCATTAGATATTTACCGTCAAAAAATTAAAGTCGTTGAGTCAGTACTAGGTAAGCCCTTAACTGAGGGTTTTTGCTTAAATACTGGCGGAAGCCCAAGCTATCAACTTCATACTCAAACGCCCTTTATTGAAAGCTCTCCATGTAATGAACTCTCAGCGGGATCTTGCCTTGTAAAACCAATGGATTTTGATATTGCGAGCTTAGCCGATCATCAAGCGGCTAGCTATATTGCAACCCCCGTCCTTAAGCACTTAAGTCAGACAGAAATACCTGGCGTAGATGGTTTGGGTAGCTTAATGTCTTGGTGGAACCCTAACTTAAAGCAGAGTTTCTTTACCTATGGAGGATATTGGAAAGCAAACCCTATTTCACCACCAGGACTTAGAATCAACCCAGTGTATGGCAGATCAACAAACCAAGAGATGCTCAATGGTTCTCGTTCAATTCCACTTAAAATAGATGATTGGGTATTTCTACGCCCGACACAAAGTGAGTTTGTATTTTTGCAGTTTGGCAATATTGCGGTCTATGATAACGGGAGTATTCTAGAGCAGTGGCCAGTTTTCAGTTAGATGAATAAGGGTGGGATCTTCAAAAAAAACCACCCTACAGTTTAAATTAGCTAACGGGTACTAATTCAAAACGTTGTTCAAGATACTCAATGATATCGGATGATTCATACATCCATGTCACAGCACCATCATTTTCTTCAATACGTAA
>JBLHVH010000039.1:0-20006 GCA_047628385.1 Oleiphilaceae bacterium | reverse complement strand
TGAGACTAAAGTGTCGTATAAAAGAGCGCCGAGTCTACGCGCTAAAAAGGCAGGCATAAGTTGGTTATGCGGTCCTGGGAATTCATTTTTCATTAAACTATTGTCGCCTATGTTTGCTGTTAGGGGGTTTTTTTAGAGGAGTGGACTTAAAAGGTGAATATAGCAAACTTGATGTTATCTGCCCATATTAAATCTGTATTTGTTGTTTGTGTGACGTTGTGCTAAAGAAAATTTTTCTTGGGCCGATAATCAGTGATACATAGAAACTCTAAATGGGGCGGGCAAGCTTATGCATAATAATATTGGGGGTAGTAACTTTTTATCGTCAGATGGGCATGACTTGTTGCGGAAAAAATCAAGCGACAATTTTCATAGTCATGGGGGCGATATGGCTTCGAAAATGGTGAGTGAGGAGTCTACAGGTAATGTTAGCTTTTTCGCGGCAAAAGCCGAGTTTTTTTCAGCGTCTATTACTAAAGATGGGGGCTATAAAATTTTAGCTCAAGCCTTAAGTATTGAATTCTCATCGACGACTAATGATACTTCCTTATTATCGTCATCTTCTTCTTCTTCTTCAATGCTGTCCTTTTCGGAATCATTTAAACCGCCTTCTCCGCTAGATGTTGCTAATAAAGTATTAGGCTTTATTGAAAATAGATTGAACTCTGAGTTAGAAGCTGGTGCGGGTGGTGAACGAATTTCCAGTTTGATTTCTCAGGCGCGCGAGGGGGTTCAAAAAGGTTTTTCTCAAGCTAAAGACGATATTGAGTCTCTGGGATTGATGACTGAAAAATTAGATAAAGATATTGGGAAAGGATTTGATCGAATAGATGATGGTCTGACTGAAATGGAAGGGCGGTATGCCGGTGTTCTAAGCAGTGATGAATTAGAGGGGGTTGACGTTGAACCTGGCTCAACGTATCAAGGTGTAGATGTCTCAGGTAGGCAGGTTTTACAAGAGGTCACCACTGATTTTGGTAGTGTGGCGATGCCTGTGGTTGATGGCGTGGTAGTCGCTGATAGCATCTCTAATCGATCTACTTATATGAATAGTTCTGAGTTTTCGCTTAAAACGCAAGGCGGTGACACGATTACGATTCGTTATGCGGATACGGGATCAGAAGTGTTTGAGTCTGCGGGGAATAACTTGCTTTTGGAGCAAAGTCAGTTTCAGGGTTATCAACTTGAAGTGAATGGTGAGTTAGATGAAGCTGAGTTAGCGGCAATAACAGACTTATTTGCTCAGCTTGGAGAAGTTAGCTCTTTGTTTTTTAGCGGTAATTTTCAGGATGCCTTTGCTTCAGCTTTAGATGTGGGTTTTGACGCGTCTGAAATTGCGAGTTTTTCTTTAGATTTAGCTAAAGTGCAAACACAAGAGGTTCGTACTTATTCAAATCCTGGCGATGTTTATGAACAAAGTGCAGTTGAGCTGGGGGCGATACAGAAAAATCAGCCGTTAATCGAAATGACAAGTTTGTTTGAAAAATCTCTTGAGTTGCTCAAATCGTTTGATGATCAACAGTTTGATTTTCGAAAGCTTGTTATGGAATCGTTATCTATGGAAACGGTTGAGAAAGGTGAGGTGAGTAAGGTGTCTCAAAATGACTTTTCTGACTTCATGGGGAAATTGCTCGAGCAGCTAACTGAATAATGCTTGCGGCTGTTTGATTCGGCCATGATTTATGACGTAAATATACTGTATGAATTAGAGAGAGCTTTGCTCTCTTTTTTTTGAACGCAAAAACTTGTAAATCCCTTGGTAAGCCATATTTTGACGATGGCTATATTGTGTTAGAGTACCCGATCTTCTGGCTTAGATCAGAGAAACTCCGATAGACAAGTAAAAAAATAGGTGATAGTTGTGATGAAGACGGCAGAGATCCGTAATGCATTTTTAAATTACTTTAACCAAAAAGGGCATGAAGTCGTCGATAGTAGTTCTTTGGTGCCTGCTGATGATCCAACTTTATTATTTACTAATGCCGGAATGAATCAATTTAAAGATACGTTTCTAGGGAAAGAAAAACGGTCTTACTCGCGAGCAACTACGTCTCAAAAGTGTGTGCGAGCGGGTGGTAAGCATAACGATCTTGAGAATGTTGGTTACACTGCGCGACACCATACCTTTTTTGAAATGCTGGGTAATTTTAGTTTTGGCGATTACTTTAAAAAAGAAGCGATTCAATATGCGTGGGAGTTTCTGACAGTTGAGCTTAAAATACCTGCTGAAAAATTATGGGTGACCGTTTATAAAGACGATAAAGAGGCGGAAGATATTTGGTTTAATGAAATAGGTATTGATCAAGGCAGGTTTTCGCGTTTAGGTGATGCGGATAATTTTTGGTCAATGGGTGATACCGGGCCGTGTGGGCCGTGTACGGAAATATTTTATGATCACGGAGAAGGTATTGCGGGAGATCCGCCTGGTGGGCCTAATGATGATGGCGATCGATATATTGAAATTTGGAACCTTGTTTTCATGCAGTATAATCGCACGTCAGATGGTCAAACACACGACCTACCTAAGCCTTCTGTGGATACCGGTATGGGTTTGGAGCGTATCGCAGCAGTCATGCAAGATGTGCATAGTAATTATGAAATAGACTTGTTTCAAGGTCTCCTAAAGGGCGCGTCTGATGTATTGGGTGGCGTATCATATGAAGAAAAGTCATTGCGTGTAATCGTTGATCATATACGAGCAGCTACTTTTTTAATTACAGACGGTGTGATGCCGTCAAATGAAGGTAGGGGCTACACCTTAAGAAGAATTATTCGGCGCGCTGTCCGTCATGGGAATAAGTTAGGTGCGAGTGAGTCATTCTTTCATAAGCTCGTTGCAGTGCTTGTTGATGTCATGGGTGAAGCATATCCTGAGATAAAGGTGTCTAAGCCGCAGGTCCAAAAAATTCTTCAGCAAGAAGAAGAGCAGTTCGCAAAAACGCTTGATAAAGGCATGAAAGTTTTAGAACAGGATATTTTGGCGCTAAAAGGTCAAGTGATTCCAGGGAATACAGTTTTTACCTTATATGATACCTATGGCTTTCCTGTTGATTTAACGAATGATATTGCTCGTGAGAGAGGTCTTTCACTTGATTATGATGGCTATGAACAGGCTATGGAGGCGCAGCGTGATCGAGCGCGTGCTTCAAGCAAGTTTGGTGTTGATTATAATGAAAGTCTAAATGTATCCGGGGTTACAAACTTTATTGGGTATGAAAAGTTTGTGGGTGAAACGAAGGTTTTAGCTGTTTTAGTTGCTGGTGCAGAAAGTGCGGCCAAGAAAGGTGACGATTGTGTCGTAATTTTAGAGGAAACGCCGTTTTATGCTGAATCTGGAGGGCAGGCAGGCGATACCGGTCGGCTTGTTTGGGAAGGCGGCGCTATTGACATTAAAGATACTCAAAAAGATGGTGCGCATTTTCTTCATATTGGAACGGTAGAGGCGGGTGTTTTGTCTTCTGGGCAGCATGTGTCAACGTCGGTGAACGAAGCTTTTCGAGGCGCAACCGCCTTAAATCATTCTGCAACGCATATTTTGCATGCGACCTTAAGGCAGGTTTTAGGTGAACATGTCGTTCAAAAGGGTTCGTTGGTAAATGCGGAGCGACTTCGTTTTGATTTTGCGCATTACGAGTCGATTAAACCTGAGCAGCTTGAAGAGATAGAGCAGGTTGTTAATCGCCATGTCAGGGATAACACTGAAGTGGTTACTCGATTGACAAACATAAAAACGGCGAAAGAACTGGGCGCAATGGCATTGTTTGGCGAGAAATACGGCGAAAATGTTCGCGTGTTAACGATGGGGCGTGCGAGTTTTTCAGTTGAGCTTTGTGGTGGTACGCACGTGCAGAGAACGGGTGATATTGGTTCTGTCGTTATTATCTCGGAGGGTGGTATTTCGTCCGGTGTAAGAAGGATTGAAGCGTTAACAGGGGCTTCAGCCGAGTTGTGGAATAGAGATTCTATGCGACAGCTTAAAGAAATATCAGGCTTACTTAAGTGTGGACGCGAAGTGTTGTTGGATAAAACACACGCTTTTTTTGATAAAACTAAAGTATTAGAGAAAGAATTAGAAAAACTAAAAGCTAAAATTGCGTCAAATGCTGGGGCCGATCTAGCTTCTCAGGCTGTCGAAATTGGCGGCGTTAATGTTCTTTCTGTCCAATTGGATGGATTTGATGCGAAAGGCATGAAAGAGGCGGTTGATAAGCTAAAAAATCAACTGGGAAAAGCAGTAATTCTATTGTCTACAATTGATCAGGGAAAAGTTGTTCTAGTAGCTGGTGTGTCTAAAGACATATCTAAGCAGTTTCCTGCGGGGGAGTTGATAAAAGAAACGGCTTCAATTTTGGGTGGTAAAGGTGGTGGGCGTCCAGATATGGCGCAAGGCGGCGGGCCTGAGGTTGAAAAGCTACCGCAAGCGCTAGAAAAGGTTCAGTTTTGGGTTGAAAGTAAGTTATAATCGCCTGCTTTTTGGTACGTTTATTTTTGTTCGTAGTTTAAGGGATTGAGTTGAATGGCTTTGTTAGTACAAAAATACGGTGGTACCTCGGTTGGTACGACTGAGCGTATAAAAGCGGTTGCTGACAAAGTTAAGCGATTCAAAGACAAGGGCGATAACGTTGTGGTTGTTGTTTCTGCCATGAGTGGAGAAACAAATCGCTTGATTGGTCTGTCTAACGATATTATGGACGAACCAACCCCTCGCGAAATGGATGTGTTAGTTTCGACGGGTGAACAGGTGACCATTGCATTGTTGACCATGGCATTGAATTCCTTGGGTTGCGAAGCCGTCTCTTATACGGGTGCACAGGTTCGCATTACTACGGATAAATCGCATACAAAGGCTAGAATTGTTAGTATTGATGAGCACAATATGCGTGCAGACTTGGACGCGGGACGAGTAATTGTTGTTGCTGGCTTTCAGGGTGTGGATGAAACAGGTAATATAACCACGTTGGGGCGAGGTGGTTCAGATACGACTGCTGTTGCTTTAGCTGCGGCTTTAAAGGCAGATGAATGTCAGATTTATACTGATGTCGATGGTGTTTATACGACAGATCCTCGCGTTGTTGAAAGTGCGCGCAGGATGGAAAAAATTACGTTTGAAGAAATGCTCGAAATGGCTAGTTTAGGTTCGAAAGTGCTTCAAATAAGGGCGGTTGAATTTGCAGGGAAATACGCGGTACCTCTGAGAGTTTTATCTAGCTTTAAGGAGGGGCCGGGTACATTAATTACAATTGAGGATGATGGAAGTATGGAGCAGCCAGCGGTTTCGGGCATTGCATTTAATCGAGATGAAGCAAAACTGACTTTAGTTGGTGTTCCAGATATTCCAGGAATTGCATCGAAAATTTTAAGGCCTATTAGTGATCAGAATATCGAAGTGGATATGATTGTTCAGAATGTCGGTCTTGATAAAAAAACTGATTTTACGTTTACGATCCATCGTGATGATTATAAACGTGCAAAGGCGGTTTTAGATGAGGTTTGTGTTAGTCTTCAAGCTGAGGCTTCGGTTGGTGATAATGATATTGCTAAAATATCAATTGTTGGCGTAGGGATGCGCTCACATGCAGGTGTTGCGACTAAGATGTTTGAGTCGTTGTCTGAAGAAGGGATTAATATACAAATGATATCTACGTCTGAAATTAAAATTTCAGTAGTGATAGATGAAAAATATTTGGAATTAGCAGTACGGACGTTGCACAGTGCTTTTGATCTTGATAATACTGTGACGGTAAAAGAGTCGTAGTAATTGGCGGGGGAAAGAGCTTCTTGGTTCGTTTGAATACTAAGAAATTTAATTTTGATCACTAAAGCGCGGAAAAAACTTTCTTTTTTTCTGTTTTAGATAATACTCCTTACCTATGAGTTTTCCAGAGATGGTCTCTAGGTGGTGGGTCTGGGTTATATTTCTGTTCAGGCGAAGCGTTTTAGAAGAATTTATAATAAGGGGCTAATAATGCTTATATTGACTCGACGTGTAGGTGAGACGCTGATGGTTGGCGATGATGTCACCGTGACTGTTCTTGGTGTTAAGGGTAATCAGGTTCGAATTGGTGTGAATGCGCCAAAGGATATTTCTGTTCATAGAGAAGAGATTTATCAAAGAATCCAGAAAGAAAAGGCCGAAGCTCAGCAATCTGGCGAATAAATGTACGACTTTCTGAAATAATTAAAATAAATGCACGCGGCGCTTTGCATTTCAAAAAAATGTGTTAATATGCGTCGCGTCTTAGGGAGAGATGGCCGAGTGGCTGAAGGCGCGCCCCTGCTAAGGGCGTATGGGTTTGCGCCCATCGAGGGTTCGAATCCCTCTCTCTCCGCCATTTAATTTATTAAATGGCTGATGTAAGTTTAAAGTAATGTGCGGCTGTAGCTCAGCTGGATAGAGTACCTGGCTACGAACCAGGCGGTCGGAGGTTCGACTCCTCCCAGCCGCACCACTTTAAATTTTAATATAAAATATCTTCTGCGGCTGTAGCTCAGCTGGATAGAGTATCTGGCTTCGAACCAGGTGGTCGGTGGTTCGAATCCACCCAGCCGCACCATATTTTTCATACCTCTCTGTGTTAATTCCCCAATATCTAGTTTAAACCTCATTTTATTGTATTATTCGTATTGCCTATAAAACTGATAACAGGTAAATTACGCTTCCATAATTGCATTTGCAATTTAGTGATAGTTTGCAGTCTTTTCGGCTGTAGGTAAATACAGAATCAAACAAGTAGGTAGTCAGAATATGTCTGAATTAATGTCTGATGCAATTAATTTGATGGTAGTTGGGATGGGCTTTGTTTTCGTTTTTTTGCTTATTTTGGTTGGAGTGACCATGATAATGTCAAAACTTGTGGCAAAATATGCGCCAGAACCTGAGCCAGTTGTTCCAAGTACATCGAATACGAATAGTAATGCATCGAATGATGCCCAGCTGCTAGCAGTACTCTCTGCTGCAGTTGCTAAGTACCGCTCAAACCAAAAGAAGTGAGCGGGATCAAAGACTTGAACCTTTAAAAGAAGGCTTGATAAGCAATGACTGACCTGAAAAAGAAATTAGGTATTACCGATGTCGTTTTACGTGACGCACATCAATCTATACTTGCAACACGCATGCGTATTGACGACATGCTACCCATCGCTGAAAAATTAGATCAAGTGGGCTATTGGTCACTTGAATCATGGGGTGGAGCAACATTTGACTCCTGTATTCGGTTTATTGGTGAAGATCCTTGGGATCGTATCCGTGAACTTAAAAAGGTAATGCCTAAAACGAAACAGCAAATGCTACTAAGAGGACAGAACCTTTTAGGTTATAGACATTATGCTGATGATGTTGTTGATAAGTTTGTCGAGCGAGCAGTCACAAATGGCGTTGAGGTTTTCCGCGTTTTTGATGCAATGAATGACCCACGTAACCTTGATCGTGCGATGAAAGCTGTAAAGGCGAATGGCGCACATGCACAAGGAACACTTTCCTATACTACGAGTCCATTTCATACCTTAGAAAGCTGGGTTAGTTTAGCTAAACAAATAGAAGATTTAGGTGCTGACTCTATTTGTATTAAAGATATGGCTGGTACATTAACACCTTATGCTGCTTTTGAATTAGTTAGTCGCCTAAAAGCACAAACAGATCTAGAGGTTCAGCTTCATTCGCATGCAACTTCAGGTTTGTCAGATATGACTATTCTGAAAGCGGTAGAGGCAGGTATTGATCGGGTTGATACTGCTATTTCTTCAATGTCGATGACTTATGGTCACACTGCAACAGAAAGTGTTGTGGCAGCATTGCAAGGAACAGAGCGTGATACGGGTCTTGATATGACATTGTTGGAAGAAATTTCAGCATACTTCCGTGAAGTGCGTAAGAAATATGTGAAGTTTGAAGGGTCGTTACGTGGTACTGATTCAAGAATTCTAATTGCGCAAGTTCCTGGTGGCATGTTAACGAACATGGAAAACCAGCTTAAAGAGCAGGGCGCGGCTGACAAATTTGATGAGGTATTAGAAGAAATTCCTCGTGTTCGTGAAGATCTAGGTTTTATTCCACTGGTGACACCAACGTCGCAGATTGTTGGAACACAAGCTGTACTTAATGTTCTAACGGGCGAGCGCTATAAGTCTATTTCGAAGGAAACTGCCGGAATTCTTAAAGGGGAGTATGGCGCAGCGCCGTCAGCTTTCAATAAAGAATTGCAGGAGCGTGTATTAGATGGTGCAGAAGTTATTACATGTCGGCCCGCTGACCTCCTTGAGTCTGAATTAGATAAGTTAACTGAAGAAGTAAAAGCAGCCTCAGCTGATAAAGGCTTTAAGTTAGCCGATGATATAGTTGATGATGTTTTAACCTACGCTTTATTCCCACAAATAGGTCTTAAGTTTCTAGAAAATCGTGGCAACAAAGATGCCTTTGAACCGATGCCAAGTGCCGATGATGTTAAAAATTCTGATGACGGTAAAGACGTATTTACGGTTGAAGTAAGTGGTCAGTCTTATGTGGTTGAGGTCGAGAAAGGTGGTGACATTACTGGAATGGTTCCTGTTAACGGCGCAGCGCTTTTAACATCCAATACTGGTGCTCAATCTGCTACACCGATCGGTGGTGGCGACCCCGTAGCGGCTCCACTTGCGGGTAACATATTCAAGGTAGTTGTATCGGTTGGTCAGGTAATTCAGGAAGGTGATGTGTTGATCATTCTTGAAGCCATGAAAATGGAAACCGAAGTTCGAGCAGCTAAAGCTGGTACCGTCGGTTCAATTAATGTAGCTGTTGGTGACTCTGTCACTGTCGGCGACACGTTATTGACTCTATAACTTAAGGTTTATGATTCATGGAGAATATACTTAATTTATGGACCGGTAGTGGTCTATATAATCTAACACCAGGGCAATTCGCGATGATCGTGATTTGTCTTTGCCTTCTTTACATGGCTATCAAGAAAAAATTTGAGCCATTACTGTTGTTGCCTATCGCTTTTGGCGGCATTTTGGCTAATATCCCAGAGGCTGGGCTTGCTTTGTCTTCTGTTGAAAATGCGATACATTTTCAAAAGCCTGAAGTTATGGTTGCCTTAGCTGAAGCGTTAAAGGTGCCATTTGAAGCGGGGCAAGCTATTACAAACGACGTGTTATATTCATTTAAAGACGCCTATAAACATGCTGACAGTGCAACACTTGCTGCAGCACGAAATGTGGCGACTGATGGTGGTTATGCTAATGGTATGCTTGCAAACTTCTATAATATTGTTATTGGGTCAATGGCTGGTCCTCTGCTGATATTTATGGGGGTTGGTGCGATGACTGATTTTGGTCCGATGCTTGCCAATCCGAAAACAATCTTATTGGGTGCAGCAGCTCAGTTTGGTATTTTTGGTACCGTTCTAGGCGCTGCGTTTCTAACTAGTTTAGGTATCGACGGAATGGCCTTTACAATTAAAGAGGCGGCTACCATAGGTATCATTGGTGGTGCTGATGGGCCAACCTCTATTTTTGTGTCGAGCGCGCTTGCTCCTCATTTGTTGGGCGCAATTGCAGTTGCGGCATACTCATACATGGCGTTGGTTCCAGTTATCCAGCCGCCTATAATGAACGCTTTAACAACGGCTGAAGAGCGTAAGATTCAGATGGTTCAATTAAGGGTTGTTGGGCAGTTGGAGAAAATACTATTTCCAATTGCCGTATTAATTTTGGTTGCGTTATGTTTACCGGATGCTGCGCCTCTTCTTGGAATGTTTTGCCTTGGTAATTTAATGAAAGAGTCGGGTGTTGTTGATCGCCTTTCTGATACTGCTCAGAATGCCTTGATTAATATCGTGACAATATTTTTGGGTTTATCGGTCGGTTCTAAATTAAGTGCAGATAAATTCTTGGATCTACAAACGCTAGGTATTTTGTTCTTAGGTATGGCGGCATTTGCTGTTGGAACAGCGACAGGGGTATTGATGGCTAAATTTATGAATTTATTCAGTACGCATAAAGTCAATCCGCTTATCGGTTCTGCTGGTGTATCTGCTGTGCCAATGGCCGCTCGTGTCTCAAATAAGGTTGGTTTGGATAACAATCCGCAAAACTTTTTGTTGATGCATGCGATGGGGCCTAACGTGGCTGGTGTTATTGGTTCTGCTGTCGCCGCTGGTGTGATGATTAAATTCTTAGGCGGTTAAAAACCTTCGAATATATCTCAAGTATAAAAAAACCCAGCAATTGCTGGGTTTTTTTATTTTAAGCTAAGCTATTATTATAATACGTATTCTGAAGAGCTTTAACCATGACAAAGAAAAAATTAGGTTTTACTGAAAAAATGTTCTGGTCAGTTTTAAATGGCGTAGAGCAATATGTATTCTCTGAAAATTTTATCATTTCTAACCTTAGTGACTATGATGAAATCTATTCGGATAGAATTATGTCGGTGCGCCACTATCATGCCTTAAATGATGATGAAATCGAGATATCAGGACAAAAGATAGCGGTAGAAAAAAATAAACACAAAATACCGCTATTGTTAGTACCACCACTGGCTGCAACATCGATGATTTTTGATTTAATGCCTCACCGTAGTATTGTTAGGTATTTTTTAGCACTAGGTTATGACGTGTATTTGGTGGACTGGGGGGATGTGACGGCCGATCATACTGATTTGTCTCTTGAGACTTACGTTTTAGAGTGGATGCCTCAAGTTATTAGGAGTGTGAAAGAGGTTAGTGGTAGCGAAGAAGTCTCAATATTTTCATATTGTATGGGAGGGCTCATCGCTTTAATGTATCTGGCAACTAGTGGTGATAAGAATGTTCGAAACTTAATTACAATTGCTAGTCCTGTAGATATGCATCAAAGTGGTGTGGCAGGTAAGGTTTTATCTGCTATTTATCGGCCCGCTCAAACTATTTCAAGTATTTTGAATGTGTCGCTACTAGATTTTCCTGCTCGCTATTTTCATGTTCCAGGCTGGACTTCTTCACTCATGTTCAAACTTACAAATCCGATGGGTTCAGTCATTAATAGTTTTGATAAGTTTTTGAATTTATGGGACAGAGAGTATCTTGAAGAAAGCCTAACGATGAGTAAATGGTTTGATGACATGGTTGACTATCCTGGCGAGACAATAAAGGATATGGCTGTACATATGATGTTGAATAATAAAATTGCTAGTGGAAAAATGAAAATAGGTAAGTTAAGCGCAGAATTTAATACTATAAATTGCTCGATTCTTGCTTTCGCCGGAGAATCCGATAGTTTGGTGAGTGCTAATTCTGCTAGAAAAGTGCTAGATATTGTTTCCTCTAAAGATAAAACCTTTAAAGTAGTGCCTGGCGGCCACGCAGGTGTTTTTGCTGGAAGTAAAGCGGCAGAAAGTACGTGGAAAATGAGTAGTGATTGGCTATCAGGTCGGTCTGCATAGTGTTGTTATGATTAATTTTAGGGAAAAAGAATGTCGGATAAATTAGTGTATGTTTTGAATTATTGGTTGAAAAATGCTGAAGATGCAGTGGTTGATACTTCTGAAGGTGGCGTGCCAATGATGTTTATGCAAGGGTGTAAAAATACCATACAGGGCATACAGGATGTCGTTAAAGGTCGGATTGCAGGTGATAAAGTAGAGGCTGTTATTCCTCCAGAGTTAGCGTATGGCGTGCATAATCCTGAGCAGGTCTCGATTGTTCCGCAGAGTGTTTTTGACGGGGTTGAGCAAGTGTCTGTAGGTATGAAGTTTCAGACAAATGCGGGTGGCGATGCTCAGGTTGTTAAGGTTGTTGCTGTTAACGATAAGGAGGTAACTATTGATGCAAATCACCCTTTAGCAGGTTTAACGCTTAAATTTGAATTGGAGTTGGTTGATGTGCGTAAAGCAACTGAAGAAGAGATTGCATCAGGTAAGATAATTGCGGCATAAATGATTAAAATTGTGATAAATGATTAAAAACGTTCTTTTTTTCATGTGATTTTTGAAACAGCATATATACTAATGTTACAAGCAGTAATTTTTGACGGTTAAGTTCTTGATTTTTAAAAGACCTAACCTCTTTGATCCACTCATTCATATAAGAAAATACCGATGGAAGTTGAAGAACATAGTGAAGCATGGCGAATATTGATCGTCGAAGATGATGAGCGTTTAGCTGATCTGACCAAAGAGTACTTAGAAAGTAATGGGCTTGTTGTTTCTGTTGAAGGAAATGGTACTCATGCTGTCGAAAGGATTCTTAATGAGAAACCAGATCTTGTTGTATTGGATTTAATGTTACCAGGTGAAGATGGTTTATCTATTTGTCGGAAGGTTCGTCCGGCATACAATGGTCCGATTTTAATGTTAACAGCAAGAACTGATGATCTAGATCAAGTGCTTGGTCTTGAGATGGGGGCCGATGATTATATGTCTAAACCTGTGCGTCCAAGAGTGTTGCTGGCTAGAATTAGAGCGCTACTAAGGCGTATAAAAGAAATGTCGGGTAATGGCAATGGTTCACAAAGTGATGCTGATGCACAAGGCGCAACGCGTTTGGTATTCAACAATCTCACTGTCGATAGCTCGATGCGAGAGGCTTGGCTAAATGATGAGAGTATTGACCTGACAAGTGCCGAGTTTGATTTACTTTGGCTACTTTCTAGCAATGCAGGTACAGTTCTTAGTCGTGAAGAGATATTCACGGCACTAAGAGGTATTGAGTATGATGGCCAGGATCGTTCTATCGATGTGCGGGTTTCACGTATAAGGCCTAAGATTGGTGATGATCCGGTGCACCCTCGGCGCATAAAAACGGTTAGAAGTAAGGGTTACCTGTTTGTGAAAGAAGCATAACAGGTACTTTTTTAGATACATGCTTTTGGTTGTCTATTTTGAGTAAATTATTAGTTAAAATTCTTATTGGCCTAGTGACAGTTATTTCTGTGCTAGGCCTTTTCAGTTTTACGGTTGTAAAACTATCAAATGAAGTGCGCTTTGAGCATTATTGGGTAGCGCAAATTTCACCAGCGTTATCTTATTTAGCAAAGCATGCAAAGCATGAAAAGCTGCGAATTGATGAGCTTGAAGGCGTAAGGTTAATTAAAAAGCAAGATAAAGTATTGTCAGAGCTTTATAAGGCGCGCTTAGAATTTGGGCAGGTTGTATTGGAAGTTGGAAGCGAGGCTTTATTTGCTTGGTCTGCATTTGATACTGAGCATTTGATTGCCTTTGAATCAGAAATAAATGGTGAAGCTATTTATCGTGTTTATTTGAACTTAATACAACAAGTCTTGAATGTTTCTTCAGAAAAGGAGTTAAATTCGAAAGTTAATGAGCTTGAGAAATATTTGGATGTTCAGGTAATGAGCGTTTCAAGTGATGATGCGGAATTAGCTGGTTATAAATCAATGTCGATGAAATTTTCTGAGAGTGGTATATATTTTCTTAGTCTAAAAGATCGTGTTAAGGGGAGCGTTAGATTAGATAATAATCAACGGTTTATTGTTTTATTTCAACCTTATTATTCTCCCTTTTCTTGGCCTATTATTTTCTTCCTACTTATTATTATTGTCGGTGCGCTAACTTTAATAAGCTATTTGTTAATTCAACATTTAGAGCGTAGGTTACGAAATATTGAAACAGCTGCTGGTAGGATTTCGCGTGGAGAGCTTGATGCGCGAGTAAGTAACGCAAGCGATGAAGACTCGATTAGTCGACTTGGTGCAGCTTTCAATAGCATGGCTGATCATATTCAACGATTGATGTTGGTTCAAAAAGAAATGATTCATGCTGTATCCCATGAGTTGCGTACACCGGTCGCAAGAATTCGGTTTGGGGTGCAAATGATAGAAGATTGCCCAAGTCAACAAGAGCTAGAAAAGCAAGTGCGTGGTATAGATGGCGATATTCAAGAGCTTGACGAATTAATTGATGAAATTCTTACTTACGCAAGATTAGAACAGGGCGGGCCAATACTGGCATTTCAAGAGGCTGATGTTAGTGCGATTGTGGAGCAAGTTGTTTCTGAGCAAAGTAGTGTAAAGCCTGAAATGACTATTTTCTCAGAGTATAAAAAAAGCTCTGATCTATGGAAAATATCGGAAGTTGAGGCGAGATATATACACCGTTCTATTCAAAACTTGGTTGGTAATGCCACCCGTTATGCTGATTCAAAGGTGAAGGTTGTATGTGTCTTTGATTCGGAAACGTGTCGTATTGATGTCGAGGATAATGGCCCAGGTATTCCAGAGTCTGATTGGGAGTCTGTATTTACACCTTTTGCACGCTTGGATGATAGCCGGACCCGAAGCTCGGGCGGATATGGTTTGGGGTTATCAATCGTGAGGCGAATACTTTACTGGCATGGTGGCCAAGCTTTTCTGGGGCGTAGTGAGATGGGCGGAGCGAAGTTCAGTCTGGTATGGCCTCGTAAACAAGCAAAACATTAAAGCGTGTTTTGCTTATCTAGAGTAGCTATACGGCAATATTTTCTGAAGTGTTAATCTTTTCATTTTTCATGGTAAGGTTTATTTTTTCTTTTACGTACAGTTCAACTTGGCTAGATTGTTCAGGTGATAAGAATAAACCCAGCTTGGTTCTTCTCCATAGAATATCATCAGCACTGCATGCCCATTCATGTTCTATTAAATAGTCGATTTCAGTCTGGTGTAAGTTAGCGCCAAAATTGTAACCAAGTGACTCTTCAGAAATCTTTTTCGATAGGAAGTCTAAACACATTAAACCATAACTTTTGCTTAGTCGTGTCAGTAACTCGTTACTTAGCCATGGGTGTTGAGTAGAAATTTTATATTGAATTTCATTCAATGTTTGTCCATATTGCGCGGTGCCAGGTAATGGGCTGTTTGCGGTCCAAGGCTTGGTGTTTTCAGTTAAAAATGGTTTGAGTTTTAATAAAACAGCCTCTGACAACTTCCTATAAGTTGTTATTTTACCACCGTAAATTGAAATTAAAGCATTTTTCTCGCCAAAAGGTTGGAGCTCTAAGGTGTAATCTCGTGTTATGGCTGAAGGGTCTGATGACTCATCATCACATAAGGGTCTGACGCCTGAGTAAGTTGAAATAATGTCTGTCTTTACTATGTGTTTTTTGAAATGTTTGTTATAAACATCAATGAGATAGTCAACTTCCCAGTCATCAATCGAAACAGACTCTGGGGTTCCTGTAAATTCTGTGTCCGTCGTACCAATGATTGAAAAGTCGTCTAAATAAGGCAAAACGAATATAATGCGTTTGTCTTCATTCTGAAGTATGTAGGCACCTTCGTGCTGCTGGTTGCGAGGCACAATTATATGACTCCCCTTAATTAACCTGATTTTTCGAGCAGGCTTGATATCGGGTAATGCAGTTTCTAAGAATTGGTTCAGCCAAGGTCCTGAAGCATTCACGATATTTTTTGCTATAATTTCATAGTCTATCTTTGAAGTTTTATCATAAAGTGAAACGGTCCAAAGTTGTTTTTCTTTTGAAAACTTTATGGCTTTACATTGTGTCTGTGTTTTGATTTCAGCGCCTTTATTTCTAGCTTCAATCGCGTTTGTGATCACAAGCCTAGCGTCGTCCACCCAGCAGTCATAGTATTCAAAACCTTTGGTAATAATATCTTTGAAAGGAGAGGTATTATCCAGTTTTACTTTTTTAGCTTTAGGAAGTGTGTTTCGCTTAGATAAGTGGTCATACAAAAACAAGCCGCAACGAATCATCCAGGCGGGGCGTAAATGTGGCCTGTGCGGCATAATAAATTTTAAGGGGGTGACTAGATGGGGTGCTTTATTTAAAAGCACTTCTCTTTCAGCAAGGGCTTCTTTGACTAAACGGAATTCATAATGTTCTAGGTAGCGTAGCCCACCATGAATTAGTTTGCTGCTTGAAGATGACGTGCCTGATGCAAGATCATTTTGCTCGCATAAAAAAACGTTTAAATTTCTTCCTGATGCATCAGCTGCAATACCTGTACCGTTTATGCCTCCGCCAATGATGGCTAGGTCAAAAATTTGCTTGTTTGTATTCATAATGTTCGCCTAAAGTCACATAATGAAAATATTATGTCATAAAAAGAACATAAATGTTGAAAAATGTACATTTTAATTTAAAATCCGACTACAACATTATTATGAGTAAAAAGACGGACTATTTAACAAATAGTTAATTCAATGTTATTTACATTAAGTATGGTTTGAATAGGCTCGGACGGATTAGTGCTGGTAAAGACGTGGTGGACTTCTGAAATATTTCCAAGTCTTGTCATCGCATCTCTTCCAAATTTAGAATGATCGGCGGCTAAAAATATATTGCGGGAGTTTTCGATGATAGCTTTGGATACCCGGACTTCTTGATAATCAAAATCTAATAGGTCGCCGGTGTCATCAATACCACTGATGCCAATAATTGCATAATCAACTTTAAACTGGCTTACAAAGTCAATGGTTGCTTCACCCATGACGCCGCCATCACGATTTCTGACAACGCCGCCAGCGATGATGATTTTAAAGTCATCTTTAGTGCTTAAGATACTAGCAACATGAAGGTTGTTTGTGATGATTGTTAGATTATTGTGATTAAGTAATGCTTGGGCAATGGCTTCAGTTGTCGTGCCTATATTGATAAATAAAGAAGCGTTGTCCGGTATGGCTTTTGCAACTTCTTTTGCAATATTTTGTTTTTCTTTTAAAAAGCTTACTTTTCTATTTGAATAGGAAGTATTTAGTGTTGAAGAGTTAAGTCCAGCACCGCCATGGAAGCGTTGGATTTTATTCTCAGTATCGAGTTCTTTTAGGTCTCGACGGATAGTTTGTTGTGTAACATTGAATTGATTGGCTAATTCTTCAATAGTCGCAAAGCCAGAATTAGTGACAATTTCGATAATTCGAGCGTGGCGTTCTGTTTGTTTCATAGTAAATTTGCTTACAGTTGTTTGCAGAATAAGGAATCATAGCACTAGAACTTTAAATTGTAATGCTAAGACTTCTTGGAGCCCTGACTATCGCAACTGGTTGTGGTATTTTTGCACATTAAATTGAAAATAATGATTATTTTTTTAATAAAAATCGATATGACATCGTTCCATCTTAATAATTTCAGGTAAATGATATGACTCAATATATTCTTTCAATAGATCAGGGGACGACAAGCTCGCGTGCTTTGTTGTTTGATTCTAAAGGAGGGCATAAAGCAACATCACAATGTGAGTTCAAGCAATACTTCCCTGATGATGGATGGGTAGAGCATGATCCCGAAGATATTTGGACGACAACACTTGATGTATGTAAAAAAGTAATTGCGCAGGAGTCTGGAAGCCTTAATGAAATAGTAGGGATTGGCATTACCAATCAAAGAGAAACTACAATCGTATGGGATCGATGCACGGGGGTTCCGATTTACCGCGCTATTGTTTGGCAAGATCGTCGGACTGCTCAGTTTTGCCAGCACCTTAAAGAGCGCGGTGTCGAAAAACAAATATCTGAAAAAACAGGTTTATTAGTTGATCCTTATTTTTCTGCCAGCAAAATTCGGTGGATACTTGAAAATGTTGAAGGCGCAAGGGAGAGGGCAGAGCTTGGTGAGTTAGCCTTTGGTACCGTAGATAGTTTCTTGTTATGGCGACTGACCGGTGGCTTATCACATGCAACGGATGCAACGAACGCATCGAGAACCTCTTTATTTAATATTCATACGCAAGAGTGGGATGATGAGCTGCTTGAATTGTTTGAAATTCCACGTTCAATGCTTCCTGAAGTAAAAGATTGTAGTGCAGATTTTGGTATGACTGATCCACTTTTATTTGGTTTATCTCTGCCTGTATTGGGAATGATTGGGGACCAACAGTCTGCTTTAGTTGGGCAAGCTTGCTTTGCGCCAGGTATGGTGAAAAGTACTTATGGCACCGGCTGCTTCATGATTGCTAACACTGGGGATAAGCCTTTGGTGTCAGAAAATAGGCTGTTAACAACGGTTGCTTATCGTTTAAATGGCAAAGTTTGTTATGCTTTGGAGGGTAGTATTTTTGTTGCAGGCGCTGCAGTTCAATGGTTAAGAGATGGTGTAAAGCTGATAAAACATGCGAGTGAAACTTCAGAGCATGCAAAAGAGGTAGGTTATGACAATAAAGTATATTTAGTACCTGCATTTACAGGTTTGGGAGCGCCTTATTGGGACCCTAATGCTCGGGGTGCATTATTTGGTTTAACGCGTGATACTGGCATTGCTGAGATTGTTACGGCAGGCTTGCAGTCAGTGTGTTATCAAACCCGAGACTTGTTAGTTGCGATGGAAAAGGATGGTGCTGCGGTAAAGGCTTTACGCGTTGATGGTGGTATGGTGATAAATGATTGGGTTATGCAGTTTTTATCAGATATTTTGAATGTACGTGTAGATAGGCCTAAGATTGTTGAAACAACAGCGTTAGGCGCAGCTTTTATGGTCGGTCTTCAGGCCGGTATTTATTCAAGTACCGAGGATATTGCAAATTTATGGCAACTTGAGCATCGTTTTTTGCCTGAAATTTCTATAGATAAAGGGCAGGACTTGTATGATGGCTGGCTTGATGCTGTAAAGCGTGTTATTTCATAGTAATAGTTTGAATTGGTGTGTGAGTATTTAGTTCGTCTGGTATGCAATTAAGTGCTCAGCATCGATAGCAAAATTAATTTTTTCTCCAATGCTGAAGTCTTGATGACTTGGGAAAATAGCTTCAACTTTTTTGCCCGATTTAAGTTGTAGCAAGTATTGAGTTGACGTTCCCGCGAATATCTTACTTGCGATTGTGGCGCTTAAATTTGAATTAGCATCGTAAATAATATCGTCAGGTCGTAATAAAATTTCAACAGCACTATTTTTAGGCCATTTGTAGGCTCTATTGCCCTGTATAGAGCCTAATTCACTTGAGAAGGTGTCAGGAGTAATAATATTACCTTTAATGAATGAGCCTCTCCCTATGAAACAGGCGACGAAACGATTGACCGGTTCGTGGTACAGTTCATAAGGTTTTCCCCATTGTTGTATTTTCCCACTATCAATAACACCAATATTATCGCACATGGCGAAGGCTTCTTTTTGATCGTGGGTGACTAGAATTGCGCTTATGTTTAGTTCTTTAAGAATCTCTCTAATGTCGATACTTAACCTGCTTCTTAGTTCAGCATCTAAATTTGAAAAAGGCTCGTCTAATAAAATTAAAGAGGGTTCGGGAGCTAATGCTCTAGCAAGTGCTACGCGTTGTTGTTGCCCGCCTGAGAGTTCGTGAGGGTAGCGTTCTTCGTAGCCATTAAGATCGACAAGTTCAATTAGTTCAAGAATCTTTTTTTGATTCTTTTTATCGTTTTTATTTTTTAGCCCAAAAGCAATGTTCTCAGTAATGTTGAGGTGAGGGAATAGGGCATAGTCTTGAAAAACCATACCGATATTACGCTTTTCGGGGGCAAGTATGTTTTTGTTAGAAGAAATAACATGCTGATTTAAAGAAATTGACCCGCTTATAAGAGGCTCAAATCCTGCTATAGCTCTTAAAATGGTGCTTTTTCCACACCCGCTAGGACCTAGTAAGCAACCAATATCTCCTTGTGATAAGGAAAGAGATAGGTCTTTAATAATTACTTGCTTGTCGTAATTACATTGTATTTTATCAAGCGTTAGTAGCCCCTGCATTAATGTCTATTTTCTCGTTTTAGCGCCTCTTATTTTTTATAAGTGGCTTGGTTATTTTTAGATTGGGTAGCAGGAGCATGTTTTTTGCCCAGTAGCTTAATGTACTGTGCGTATTAAAATGCTATGCGTTGCAAAGTAGAAATTCAAGAAGTGATTTTTGAGAATGAAGTCTATTTTCTGCCTCATCCCAAACGACTGATGAAGGGTGCTCAAGCATGTCTTCACTTATTTCTTCGCCACGATGTGCAGGTAGGCAATGCATGAAAAGAGCCTCGGAGTTTGCATGCGACATTAATTCAGGGTTAACCTGATAGTCTTTGAAATCATTGACTCGTTTATTTTGCTCGTCTTCTTGTCCCATTGATGACCATACATCCGTGACAATTAAGTCGGCATTCT
>JBLHVH010000038.1:0-20065 GCA_047628385.1 Oleiphilaceae bacterium | reverse complement strand
GCCGCTAATTTAATGATGGTATTACTGCTTGTAGCAGGTTGGTTAACGGTTTCTTCAATACGTGTCGAAGGCTTTCCAAAATTACCGGCAGATACCCTTGAGATAACGACCATTTTCCCTAATGCCCAGGTAGATCATGTTGATCAGCAAATAACTCGAAAGATTGAAAAAGCAATCGAAGGTTTAGCCGGCGTAAAAAAAGTAAGTTCTTATTCAAGCGAAGGTATTTCTTCCGTTAGTGTGCAAAAGCAAGAAGGTTATTTACTCGAACGCCTATCTGAAGACCTACGTGCCAAATTAGACGCTATTTATGGTCTACCCGAGAAATCAGAAAAGCCTATTGTTACCCGTAATGACTTTGACTTAGCAGCAATGATTGTTCAACTCTACGGTGATACAGATACCAATACACTTCAAAAAACAGCAACAGATGTTCGTGAAGCACTTCTGGCTTTACCTGAAGTATCAAAAATAAAATCATGGGGAAAGAAACAACCTGAAATTAGAATAGAATTAATACCTGACAAAATGTTGGCCTATAATTTAAGCCCTGAACTTGTGATTACCAGTATTCGTGAATCATCAATATCTTTTCAGGCAGGCTCACTAAAAACTCTCGGCGGCACCATTGCCTTGCGCGCTGACAATGAGCGTCTTCAACGCTTAGATTTCGAAGAAATTCGTATCAAGTCTTTCAAAGATGGCAGAGAAATTGTACTAACAGATGTTGCAAATGTTATTGATGATTACGAGGATGACGACTCTATTGTGCGCTTTAATGGGCAGCCAGGCATCGGGATGGAGATATTAATTGGTCGAGAAGAAAATCTTTTAGACATAGCGCACGCGGTAAAAGACACACTTATTGAGCAACGATTAAGCTTACCTAATAAAATCAAACTAGTCTCCTGGGCAGATAGTAGCCACTACATCACCGAACGCCTTAGTTTACTTAAAGATAATGCCGTTCAAGGCTTACTCTTAGTATTTATATTGTTGTCATTATTTTTGAATATTAAACTCGCATTTTGGGTTGCAATGGGTATTCCAATTTCAGTGGCTGGTGCGCTAGCGGTTATGGGGTCTGATTGGGTAGGGTATTCTCTCAACGATATTACCACTTTCGGTCTGATCATTGCTCTGGGTATATTGGTCGATGATGCTGTCGTGGTCGGTGAAAGCGTATTTGAAGAACGAAGCAAAATCAAAGACCCAATAAAAGGAACTGAAAACGGTGTAAAAAAAGTTGCTACGGCCACTATTTACGGTGTTCTAACCACAATCGCTGCATTCTTTCCCATGCTGTTAATTGATAATGCCATGGGAAAAATTCTGGCCAGTTTTGCTGGCGTCGTAATTCTGACACTGATCTTCTCACTCTTTGAAAGTAAATTTCTTTTACCTGCTCACCTTGCTGCAATAAATCTCGATGATGAACCTCTTGATAGTTCGAAAAAAGCCTCTATTTTCTCATGGTTGTCGAGCGTGGTAAGAGCGATACAAGGCTATGCTCAACAGTCATTAGAGGTTTTCAAAACACGAATTTACCAACCCATACTCGAATTTTCAATCAAACAACGTTATACCGTGCTGATTATATTTTTGGCGGTGGCTGTTTTTGGCATTAGTTTAATCAGTAACGGCAGTATACGTACTGTTTTTTTTCCTGATATTCCAGGTCAAATTATCACCGTTCATATGGAAATGGATCCTCGAGCACCGGCAAGCTTAACCGCTAATAACGCTAAGCATATTGAAAAAATTGTTACCGGGCTTAACCAAGAATGGCAGGATCAATATAACCTTCAGCATCTACCTGTCAAAGATATATTGACCGTCGTTAACGGCGCGTCATCAGTCGAAATCTACGCCGAACTAACACTTCCAGTTGAACGTAAACAGTTATCAATTATAGCGATGACGGAACAATGGCGACTAAAAAGTGGCGTGTTAGAAGGCGCAACTGAACTAAGTTTTAATGCATCAGAGCAAACTGGTGGTGGTTTTTCTCTGCAAGTGATCGGCAATAATGATACCGCTTTGCGTGCGGCAAGTGATTTGATAATTGAGCACTTACGAAGCATTGGTGGTATCAGCAATGTTAGGCAAGATTTAAAACCAGGACAGCCCCAGCTTCGACTCACCCTTAAGCCCGAAGCCAAATATTTAGGTTTTACCGATGAATATCTGGCTACTCAAATAGGAGGAAGATTTGGCGGTGCAGAAGCGATAAGAATACAGCGTGGCTCGCAAGAAGTTAAAATTATTGTTGAGGATATGGCGTCATCGCGCGATGCCATGTCCGATATCTTTAATATGCGTATTCAAGATCAACACGGAAAATGGTTCTTAGTGACGTCAATTGCCAATATAGAATCCTCTTATGTCACCGATTACGTGGCACGCAGCAACGGTAAGCGCATCAATACCCTTTACGCTAGTTTAGACAAATCACGTATATCTCCCTCTGAGTTGGGTGCTGAAATTTTTGGTACATATTCGAATGGAATAGAAGCATATTATCCTGGTATTGAAATAAAAGAGGCGGGTGAGCTAGCAGAGGTTTTCAGTATTAAAGGGAGTCTAACGAATGCATTGCTATTCACGAGCGTACTAATTTATATATTGTTAGCGATTCCCCTCAAGTCTTATACACAACCAGTTATCATTATGTCTGTCATTCCTTTTGGCTTTGTCGGCGCGGCAATAGGTCATCTCATCATGGATGTGCCACTTAGTTTGTTGTCTTTTTTTGGTATGTTGGCGCTATCAGGGGTCGTTGTGAATGATTCATTAGTGATGCTGACGCGTTATAACCAAGCCACTGCTGAAGGCATGTCCATGCATGCCGCACTCAATGACGCAGGTTTAGGAAGGTTTAAAGCAATTTTTCTGACGACCACGACTACGGTCGCAGGTTTAACCCCGCTGATGCTAGAAACTTCAGAGCAAGCCCAGTACCTAATACCGGCAGCCATATCTTTGGCTTTTGGCGAGATATTCGCAACGGGCATTACCTTAATTATTATTCCGGTTTTGATTGCCATTTCACATGACATTAAAGCGCTTTGGTCGCCCAGTAATAGTAAGACCAAAGCAACTAAAAATCATCCTATAAAGAGAGAAATTGAATGAGTCTATTCGTATTTATTAAAGCAACAGCGATAACGTTAGTAATCCTACACGCACCTGTAATGAACGCTTCAGATGCAAAAAATGTAGATTGGAAATATCTCGTGAAGTACGATGGTGAAGACGTTGGCTATAGTCGTATTGTGCATCGGCCAACTTCTAACGGCGAGCGCTTAGCTGAAATGAGCGCAGCCATAATACCTTCTTTTTGGGGAGACATGAATGTCTATTCTTTCAAGTTTGAACACTACAATAATGATCATAAAATTGTTCAAGCCGAATATGCCATGTTATATGATAATTACTTATTGCTAACTCGACTCAGACCAACACAGGGAGCAAGGCTGAAACAAAGTATTTTAGTCTATCAGTTGGATAGACCTAAACTCGCTCTTATGCAATCAGAATGGTCACAAACATTTGAACATATACTGTCAAACGAATTACTTACTGAGTCATTTTCCAAAGAAATACAAGACTTAAAACCTACAGAGTCAAATGTGATATACATCAATCCAAAAGATTTTGATATAACACTTTCTTCTCTATCTATACGTCTTCATGAAGAAATATTAAATAGAAAAGGACGAGCTCTTCGAGTATTTGATCTCGAGTCAGAAGTAGGTAGCCAATATTATGACATCACGATTCAGACTCAAAGTGTTGAAGATGAGAAATCATTTCCTCATCAAAAAAATATGAAGCAAGACCTTCATAAGGTTAACGTGACGATAAGCAACCAAAGAGAAATTGAGTACTGGTATGATCTAAGCACGCAACCTGTAAGTCTGGTAAAAGTGGTTGATGCATCACCTAAAGAGCATATTGAAATACTACTAATTAAATAAAAAACACTGCTTAAGACTACCTTAATATGTATAAATTTATACTTATTTGATTTTAAATATCAATTCAGGAGCTTTGAATGAACCTAGGCTTAATGCGATTATTTATACTTCTCAGTTCCTTGCTAATTATGTCGAACGGTTATGCAGAAGAGGTACTTTTTAAGCATAAAAAGCATACCTTATCTGGCTATTACCTAGAGCCTACTAACGGAGAGCCAGCTAAAGCTGTACTCCTTTTTGTTCATGGTGATGGCCCGATGACTTATGATGCAGATGGGTATTACAGCATTCTTTGGGAGCCATTAAGAAAAAAAGGGTATGCTATTTTCAGTTGGGACAAACCAGGGATTGGTGGTTCAAGTGGAAGTTGGTTAGATCAGTCGATGGTGGAACGTCAATCAGAGGTGCTAGCAGCCGTTGATTTTGTTCAAAGCCAATATGGTTTTTCACACCAAAAAACCGGGTTGATTGGCTTCAGTCAAGCCGGTTGGGTAATGCCAGCTTTAGCGGGTAAAAAATCAAAACTTAGTTTTATGATAGGCGTAGGGTTTGCTAAAAACTGGATCGAACAAGGAGAGTACCATACAAAAGTTCGTCTCCAATTAGAAGGTAAAAACCAAGATCAAATTAATTTAGCGTTAGATGCGAATGCCAAAGCTAACACACTCTTAAATCGTCAACTTGCATACAGTGAATATGGAAAAATTGCAGGTGAAAATTCAATGGAAAAAGAACGCTATCAGTTTGTGTTAAAAAACTTTATGGCCGATGCATCTTTAGATTATTCAAAAATTGAAATACCAAGCTTATTTGTCTGGGGAGATAAAGATAAAAATGTAAATGCTATTAAAGAATTTGGTTGGTGGCAATCCCAGGCTAATCAACATGTAGAGACTAAACTAATTAAAAATGCTACTCACGGCATGTTAGACCCAGAGCTATTTGATGGACAAAGTTTTGGGCTTACGCATTGGATAAAACTAATGTGGTTAGAACAAGAAGCTTTTGCTCTCGATTTTTTACCGACAATAATTATTTGGTTGGAGGAACTTGATCCATAAGTTCCATACAAAAGTTAAAACTTATAAATAAAACCAAATAATAAAGCATGACTTTCTGCTTTTTCTACTATCGGACTGTTTTTAATCTCATCTGATAGCTGTTTTAAATACACTGATGCAAATAGAAATTGATTAGCACTAAGGGCGTAGTCATAATTGACCCCATATGACAAATTAAGTGCATTGCTTGGTTGGTAATAAGAGCGATTTACTGCGCTATTATCAAGCTGAACCCCATAATAGTACTGAGATACCTCCTTACTAATCCAGCTAGCGTTTAATTCTAAACTAAACGAATGCTTATTTGATATCCATGGGTAGGAATAGCCTAGTTCAAATATTTTTCCTTGGTGTACGTTACTTGTATCTATTGAAAAAGTAGTTGTAAAGTCTCCAAGGTCATGATGTATTTCTCCCTTTATTGACGCTACAAATACATTCTTTAGTGTAGGCATATCTTTTAGTAAAGCACTACCTTCTCTTTCGATGTCTTCTTGGTTATCTAAACCATAACTAAGGCTCAAAGCCCAATTATTATTTCCTGCGAAATAGCTTCCAACTTTATAATCACTAAAAAATACTGGCCCCCAGTAAGCATCAATAGACGGGTAGAAAGAGAGTTCCTCTTTACCATTAATATATATCGAACTTTTATAAATTAAACCAGCACCAAGAATGAGGCTCGTATCTTTCGAATCGAAATCACTATCGCTTGCCCAAATCTTTTGTGGGCTAACTATTGCTAATGATATTGTTATTAAATGACTAGATATTAAAAATTTATTTGAAAAAAACATATTCCTTCCTCATGTAGTTTTCAACAATTCTAGTGACAGGAGCCTTAAGACAATCTTAAGTATTTTTATCAAAAAAAGATTTAATCTGTTGTTACTTATTATTCAGGATTTTTTGTTTAATTGAGCACAAAGGCATCGTGATTAAAACTTATTGACTCTTTTTGAGAAAGAGCAGAGATTGCTGTGCTTATAAAGCAATATTTAACTAACTCCACAGTTAAATATTGCTTTATGTGGTTAGCTGGCGCTATGAAAAAGTTAGGTGATGATTTACTCCAGAAGGCCTGTTTATCGACGACAATGCGACCTTTTCTAGTTAGCTACTAAATTTCTAATTTTAATCGGACCTATTGAATTGTGTGATTAAGCTGGTGAATATTAAAAATATCCAATTTAAATGTATGCTAGTTAACATAACGTTACAAAGCATCAGTTCGTTCATGTTTTCCGCTCTTGAATTTTATTTAATTAAAGGAATAAAAATTCCCTCTGATGACATTTAAAAAAACTAAAGCGCAAATTGATCGGCGTTATTTAAAAACTTTGCAGTGTTGGTATACCGGCATTAACTATAAAGGCGTTTCAGAATGAGAAACAAAATTCAAGTTTTACTAATATCGTGTCTTTTCATATTTGGGTTTAGCTTAGCCCATGCCGAAGATTCGCTTCAAGGTACCTTTGAAAAGCGTATTTCAAGTAGTTTAGATGATGTTGAAGAGCAATCCAGCGGTAGGGTAAGTGCAAGCAGTTCAGATCTAGAGTTGGTATTTGACAAAAGCAATCAACATATTGGTATGCGTTTCACAGGCGTTAGTTTACCTAAAGGTGTAACCGTGACACGCGCTTATGTGCAGTTCACAACCGATGAAAAAAACAGTGGTACTACCTCGTTAAGAATTAAAGCGCATGATGTTGATGATGCGCCTGCATTCACAACCTTATCGCGCAATGTATCAAACAGGGCGACGACTAATGCTTCTATCAGCTGGCAACCTGCGGCATGGAATACAGTTGGCGCAGCGACTTCGAACGAAAGAACACCCAACATTAAAAATGTTATTCAAGAGGTGGTGAGTCGCTCTGGTTGGAAGTCAGGAAATGATATCGCGATTATTATCACCGGTACCGGTGAAAGAACAGCTGAGTCATTTAATGGCTCAAGTAACAAGGCCCCCTTATTACACATCGAATATACCTATACCGTTGATAGTGCGGGTGGTACTGGCGAAGGCTATATCACACGACAAGTATGGACGGACGTTTCGGGGACAGGTTTAACCGCATTAACGGGTCTGTCTAGTTATCCGAATAACCCTACTACAACGAATGAGATAACAAGCTTCGAAGCGCAGTCAAACTGGGCGAATAACTATGGAACACGTATTGTTGGTTATCTCCATGCAGCAGTTTCAGGAACGTATACGTTCTGGATTGCGACCGATGATAGTGGCGAGCTTTGGTTAAGTACCAATGATTTGGCTAGCAATAAACAGAAAATTGCCTCGATAACACGTTGGGCAGGGGTACGTGATTGGACGAAGTTTGCGTCTCAAAAATCAGCGAGCATTACCTTGCAAGCAGGGCAACGTTATTATATCGAAGCTTTGCAAAAAGAAGGCGGTGGCGGTGACAACATTGCTGTTGCTTGGAAGCGACCCGGCGGATCTCTGGAAGTCATCCCCGGAGAGTACCTATCTCCTTTCACCGGCACAGCGCCTACTCCGACGACTTATACCTTAACGATTAACAATGGTAGTGGCGACAACAAGTATGTATCAGGTGCTAAAATCTCCATTAAAGCCGATACGGCACCCTCAGGAAAAGTATTTGACCGTTGGGTGGCTAATTCTGGTAATCCTAGCATTGCGAGTATTACCGCGTCGACCACAACCTTAACGATGCCAGCAAGAGGGGCGACCGTAACTGCCACGTACAAAAACGGCGTATCATTACGTAATGCTGAAAACCCAGCTAATACGGTAAATGGTTTGGACTACAAATATTACAGCGGGTCATGGAATGCCCTACCGAACTTTGCAGCACTAACGCCAGTGGAGGCGGGTTCGCTTAGTAATTACAGCATTAACGGTAGATTAGCGAATAACAACTTTGGCTTTGCCTTCAAGGGTTATATTAATGTACCTACTGATGGAACCTATACCTTTTATACCAATTCTGACGATGGTAGTAAGCTTTATATTGGTAGCACGACTGTCGTTAATAATGACGGTTTGCACGGTAACGTACAGCAATCCGGACAGATTGGCCTTAAAGCGGGTAAGCATGCGGTAAATGTTGATTTCTTTGAGAGGTCTGGCGGTGAAGTACTAGAGGTACGATACCAGGGGCCAGGAATCAGTAAGCGACTCATACCCAGTAACGCACTTTATCGTGAGCAATCAACCGGCGGTGGCGATACCACGCGTCCCGTTATTAGGTTGGCTGGCAGCGCGCAGATGAATATCATGCAAGGCACCGCTTTTAATGATCCTGGTGCGACGGCAACGGATGATCGTGATGGTAATTTGACGGGTTCTATTTCAAGAAGCGGAAGCGTTAATACCGCTAGGGTGGGTAGTTATGCATTAAGCTATAACGTTAATGATGCGGCAGGAAACCCAGCTCGTACCGTTGCACGCACAGTCAACGTTACACTTTCAGCAGATATCATACGACCTGTCATTACCTTAAACGGTAATCAAACGATGAGCATCATACAGGGGACTTCATTTAGCGACCCCGGTGCCACGGCCAGCGATAACCGTGATGGAAATATTTCCAATGCTATTGCTAAGAGTGGCAACGTAAATACCGCTAATTTAGGTCGTTATACGCTGAGTTATAATGTGAAAGATGCGGCTGGTAATAATGCCACAACCGTGACACGTAAAGTAAATATTATACTCGGGCCGGACAATACAGCACCGGTGATTACCTTAATAGGTAATCAAACGATGGTCATCGTTCAAGGGACTTCGTTTAACGACCCCGGTGCAACCGCGAGTGATAACCGTGATGGAAATATCACCAATGCTATTACTAAGAGCGGCAGTGTAAATACGGCTACGGTTGGTCGTTACATGCTGAGTTATAATGTGAAAGATGCCGCGAATAATAATGCGACAACCCTTACGCGTACGGTAAACGTTACGAGCCCACCGCGTTCTTCTGCATTCACTAATATCACTTCGCCAAGCAACGGTTCAGTCTTTTCGTTTGGACAAGAGGTGCGGGTTACTGCAGAAGCCTTTGATGAAAATGAAATTACAGTCGCTCGACTATGGATAGACGATACCTATCATAGTATTGATAACACTGCCCCTTATGTATTTTCAGCCCTTGGCCTATCTGAAGGGGAGCATACACTTTATGTTAGAACCAAGAATGGAAACGGTGTCGTGTTAGACAGCGACGTGGTTACCATTACGGTTCAAAAGGATATTGTTAATAGCGGTAATTTCAAGCTGCCGATAGAAGTGCTGGGTTCTGCAGGCACGAAAAAAAGCATCACATTTGACATAAATGACCTGTCTGGCATCAGCCATCTCTACCTGCGCTGTAATGCTTGTGGTTATCATGATATTTCACTCGACAAGAGTACTTCTAAGATCAAAGCGACCGTGCGTGTTAACGGTGGGTCGGCGATTCCGTTGAAACACTTTATTGAAAAAGGCCGCGTCTATGGTAATAATCAAATCAATATTATTGGCGGAGAAGCGAATTATGGCGGTATCGGTGGCGGGTTCCGTACTGTTCGTCTGACGGTGCCTGTGAGCGGCCTGGTAAGGGGTGAAAACACACTTACCTTTGAGCATCTTAATGCAGAAGCACCCAGTATCGGATTTAGAATACTCGAGCTGAACTTACTACAAAATGGCGATCTATCTAGAAAAGTACTCAGTGATGCTGAATTTGAGAACGATGATCCTTCTAATTGGCGCGCTCCACGCGATACATCAAGCGATATCGCGCAAGGTTTCAATCTATGGACACAGCGTAACAATTTATATGATATTGGATTCGATAACATGGATGGCAGAGGCAACCGCCAGGGGCCTATTAATGGTGATATGCGCGCCTCTTGTGCCGATTGTCATGCCTCAGACGGGCGAGATCTGAAGTATTTCAACTTCTCGAATCTGTCCATTATCGAAAGATCCAAATTCCATGGTTTGACGCAGGCAGACGGTGAAAAAATCGCCTCGTATATCCGTGACCTCGACATTCAAGTTGTAGAGCAGGCCAGACCATGGAACCCGGCTTACCAGCCAGGTCCAGGACTTGATAGTCGACCCGCCTACGAATGGGCTGCAGGGGCAGGTGTTGATGCTATTCTAGATCGCGATAGCGATATGGCGCCGTACCTGTTCCCCAATGGAACCTCTCTTAATGCCGTGCGAGATGTTGTCGATCGTTATGACACGCTAAACTTCAGGGAGCTACCTATCAATATCCCGATGCCGGAATGGAATCAGTGGTTGCCGGTCATTCATCCCGACGATGCTTTTAATACCTCTGCTTCAGCCATTGTGTCTGATTACAGCGGTAGAAACGTGGGCATGCCTTATTACAAGAAAATTTACAATGATGCGGTGGCTAACCCTAACCCCACTTCGATAGGCGCGCTGGCTGTCAATATCAAACGTTGGTTGGGTCGGGGTCAGGATTGTGCGACAGGTGACAACATGCGAGGGATAGATGGTGCTGTAATGGAATCATTACGCCTGCCTGCAACCGACGTCACCAGCAGTAATTGCAACAGTATAAAAGATACGCCGGCCTTAGAGCCCTATGAAATTGCTAAACGTAGTCTTACCGCTTGGTCTGCAGTAAAAATGTGGGAGATTATGCACAGCAATAATCTGGAGCAGGAGTCTGAGAAACAGGGCGAGCGCGTTTGTTCTGACGGCCGTTGTATTGATGCCAGTGAGCCCCGTGGTTGGGTGGCTGATGGTCGAAACGTCTTTGACCGTGCCCCTCATTTTATTGGTACGGGAGGCGGCCGAAAGTTTTTCACGCAAAACCCGATGCTCGGTATTCTTGAGAGTAATGCCTGGTATCACCTGAATATGATTCTGAATCCGGGGTATCGGGAAACCATGCCGTCGCATTTTGCTTACACCTACAGTCATGTTGAGTTGCTGCAATCTGAGTCGGATATTGATCAAGGCTATCGATTTTGGGCCACCATGGTCAAGCAGCGTCAACTGCAGACCAACGGCAAGTATGGCGTTGAGGCAGGATTGGATTTACGAACTGCTCAGCCTTATGTTTATTACGGTACAGCCAGAAATACAACCAAAACAGATACGCAAGCAAGTGTTGGTCAACCGCTCTGGGGTCGCTTGGCCCAAGCCATGGTGGAAGACTTTGTCGAAGATGCAAACAACGCCACCTCAAGTAATTGGGCAAACGCCACGAACAATCGTAAGGTGCAAGATCGGAATAGTACCGATTTCTCTGGTTGTGGCAGCAGATGTTCGTTTACTCTAGGAAAGTTTCAGGGCAGAAACACGTATCGAGTTATTCCGAAATTACGCGATATCGGGGTTGCAGAAAATGTGATAGATGATTTGATTGATTGGGGTCAGAAGACTTGGCCTAGAGGACCTTGGAATAACCTTCGATAAACGATTCAAAATCTTTGCCTATCCCGACTTATGGTTTCATTTTCGGGGTAGGTAATCTAAAAATAGTCTTGTTGTTTTGAGTGCTTTTTAACATAAATATCACTTTTTAATTTTGTCCATGCACTTATTCTAAATTGATACTTAATAATCTGGTCAATCCCCTTTTAAGTCAGCACTAGTTAAATACCGCCATCGGTCAGTTCAATTTAGTGCCTTCGCTTAAAGCGCTTTAGTTTTGTTGTTGGCATGTGTCTAGCGGTCTAGCAGACAATCTTATGTATCGTCAAACTATTAAAAATAGAGCCCGCGTTTATATTTTCTCTTAATTTTTGGTGTCTCTAAAGTTAATGATTCAGTGCCGTTTTATTACCTGAATCATCATGCTAATGTGTTGAGCGAAGGTAAGGTTGGTGAGATTCTCTATGAGTTAGTACTATTAAGTGTAAGTTGTTAAGGTTATGAATTTAAAGGCTTGTGAGGCGCACATACGCTTATTATATTATATTATTTTAGTAAACAGGGTAGTATTGTGGCTACTCTGACAGGTGTTGCTTCAAATATACCTAAATGATCTACAACATTGATGCACAAAGCGCATAAATCTGTTTTTTTAAATTTAACTAAGCAAGGTGTTCAGTACGATGAAAGAAACAAATAAAATTCCATATATTCCGATCATTGGTGGGCTATTAATATTATTAATTGGTTATTTTATTGTTGGTGTAATTGGAGGTTTAGTGGGTGGGGTGGTTGTCGGGGCTATTTTATATGCCGTGATGTCTAAAAATAAAACCGATGGAAAAACTGGGCCGGCGAAAGATTCAGAAGCCTCTAAACCAACCAATGAAAACACATTGGAAACCAGTCTAGAGTCGCTTGTAAAAGCCAATCTGACGCTTCGTAAAAATATCGTACTGCCGAAAGTCAGAGATGCGTTTGAAAGTGTTATTGACACCCTTTTGGATGTTTTACCTAAAGTACATGATGCCATACCCGACGGTGAGCTTTATTGGGTGGTGAATCGCATAGCAACAGAATATCTGCCGAACAAATCTATAAACCCTTATTTGGGCTTAACGAGCGAAGATCAGCAGCTAGATGAAAATGTAACTAAGGTCATGGATAGTGTTAAATCCATCATGGCTGAACTTAGCGAAGTGAGCCAACTTCTGACGACAAAGAATTTGAACGAATTTAATATCAAGGCAAAGTTTTTACAGCATCGATTTAACGTATAAAGGTGACTAACATGGACAAGAAATCAAATACCCCGAAATGGGCTTCTGAAAGTGATATTTCAGAGATGAAGGAAAAAAGCTCCTCTTTGATGGTGCAAGTTAAAGAAAAGCAAGGGCCTGCTCTTATGCGGGTTTTGGACTCGATTGGTTCAGCATCGCAAAAAAGAATGGTTTCCGCAAATGACCTGATGGCAGGTAGTGTTAACTCATTATTAAAAGGCTTAGATGGAAAATCGCCTGCAGGTGAAAAGTTACTTGAATTACGCAGTGTGATGGATGAATTGAACCCTCATTCGCTTCATAATAAATGGTGGTTTTCATGGATGCCTCAATCTGTAAAACGCAACGCGGTTTCAAAGTTTGTACATAAATATCAGCCTATGCAAACCCATGTTAATGAAGTGCTTAACGGGCTAAGGGCCGGTAAAGATGATTTGCTTGAAACCAATCTTGAATTGGAGCAACAATATAACGAAATTTATGCCGCACAAAAAGAAATTCAAGCTGAAATTCATGTCGGTGAATTAGTTATTGGCGAAGTTGAGACTTTGCAATCCGCCTCTGATTTGAATGACCCACAGGAAAAATCAAAGCTGTCTCAAGTTGTCAATAAGGCCGCTCGACGAGTTCGGGACCTTAGAACAATGGAATTAGCCGCTGTGCAGTTTTTTGTCAGTATTGATCAGACTGTTGCGTCGAATGAGTTATTAAGCGAACAAATAGACAGCGCGCTCGCAGTAGGGCCGATGGTAATGACCAATGCCTTACGAATTCAAGCCGCTCTTGCTAAACAGAAAAGCATTCAAGCAGCGGTAACAGGGTTTCAGGAAGGTCTGGGTGACTTAATGGCGCAAAACGCTACCGCAGTAAATCAGGCCGCCAATGAAATTGGCGACTTGTATAACAACCCCGTTATAGCGCTTGAGAAAATGGAAGAAGGTTTTGATCAGTTGATGCAAGCCGTTGCCACCGCGAACGAAACAATGGCAACCAGTACTATCCGGGCAAAAGAGACAAGCGCAAAACTAGCAGAGATGACATCTGCGCTTAACCCTGTGGCAGAAGCGTTGCGTGACTCAAAAAATATTGATCAAGAGCCTGAGCTAATAGAAAAAGAAATCGATGGTTCCGTGATAAGTATGGAGAAAACGCGTGATTGATGTAACAAGGCGTATCGATGCTATTAGGACATTAAATATCCTGCCCGATGAGGAAATTAAGGCATTAACCATTAAAGATGCTAAGGCAGGCTCATTTCTGGAGTTTGGTAACGAGACATTCAAGGTGATGTCGATTAGTTATTATTTGGAAGTGAAATGGAAGAATTTTAAACGAAAAAAGCAAGACTATCTCATCACGGAGCTTGAACTATTTTCTTTGGAAAAAGGCGAATCGAGTTATCTAGAGTGGGAGGTAGATGACGAATTAGAAATCAGCCATACCCGTATTATGCCTAAGATGCGAGAACTGACTTTTGATGGTCGAAAGCTCACTACCCAGCTGCTCGAAGATATTGCCGAAGAAGAAGAGGGGCAGGTTTCTTACAAAGGTGATGTCTTTGATTATTCAGAAGATGACACTTGGGCAGGCTTATTTTCTCGATCTAAAGACTTTGATCAGGGGATACCTGTGCGTGCGTATGAATTTGAGTCTGAAAAGGGCGCTTGCTTAACAGTTGAAACTTGGCACGAAGAGTCTGATGAACGGCCCGACAGAGAAGCGTTTATCAGTAGCCCAATAAATCCACGTGCATTGCGTGTGATTCAAGTCGTATAAGGCTTCATTTAATGTACTTATTTACTCACAAAAGGAAGGATGTTCATTTGTTTCGATTAACGCATGTCTATTTAAAATTGGCATGGCTGACGATTTTTATCCTAGGACTGTCAGCCTGTTCAGGATTACCTGACCATCTTGTTAAAGAAGCAAGAGAAATCTTTCCTGCCAAGCTAAAGCAACAGAAACAGAGTAATACGGTATTAAAGAAAGACTTTAATACGTCTAAGTCTTCGTCGATGTGGCCGTTTGCTGAGCCTTATGCAAAATCAGAAAAGTGGGAGCAGCATTTCACCGACTCAGACACTGAAATTAACGCTGCTGAATCGCTATATGAAAAACAAATTATTCCGATGATTGATGATGATCAACCCGAAGATGCTAAAGCTTTTCAAACTCTATTGACTGCGTTCCGGAAACATTTAATTAATTCAACTAAGGCCGCAAAAATACCCAGTGAGCGTTTGAGCTTTCTGGTAAATACTCGAAATAATGCAAAGCAAATTTTTGAGACGGCCACTATCCAGCATTCAGAAATTCTTGGCATTGAGGTCGGGTTCACTGAAACGGCCCAACAAGCTATCAAGGATTACAGTAATAAATACTCTGATATAACTGAAAAGATCAGTACCTTAATGCAAAAATCTGCTGCAGCGACCGACGTTTTAAACCAAGTGACCATACAATATGGTTTCCATACCGATGATATAAAAACCGATTATGCCACCTTTGGTGATCAAGCATTGGCTTTAAAAGGCATGTTGGATGATACCTTGGGCTACGCTAAGTCTACTCAAGCGAAGCTAGACGAATTGTATAAGAGCTATACCAAGATTCTAGCGGATCAGCGTATTGACTATTATGTGCACATTGGTCGTGCTACTTGGTGCGAAGGTGAATATTGTGGCGGCGGTTCGACACAAAAGTACCCTCCTATAAAAGTAGACAGCAAGGTTCTTGAGTTCTTTGATAAACAAGACCAAATAGCTAATATTGGTGGTAGCTGGGGCTCACGGAGTTTTAATCTTAAAATTCCTCGGGCTTATTGGGATGCGCTTAAAATTGACTATCGTTGGAACTTTCCAAGAGGCGATGATTCGGCTGAATATTGGGTAGAAAGCACATCGAGCAAAGCTTTTCATAAATATATAGAAATCGTTAACGACAAAGCTTCTGAAGGAGCATGGAAGGAGGTTTCTGATGATAGCTTCTGGAATCAAAACGATAATTTGGGTATGGCTATTTTAACAAAACCCTACGGTTATTATGAAGAAGATATCTTAAAAGAAGCGCAACCTGCAGGCATGGCTATGATCCAGAGTCCTGTCATGGTCAACGGCGCTGCAACCGGCTCTAACCGCCATGGTGAGTGGCGACAGAATTCCAGTGGTCAATCTTTTTGGCATTACTATGGCATGTACAGTCTAATGTCCAATCTCATGGGACCTTCTCGTTATAGCTACAATGATTGGAATGGATATAACCGAAGAGATAGAGGGAGAGGTTATTACGGTAGCGCCGGTCAGTGGGGTACATGGGGATCTCAAACTTATACCAATGACCGTTATCGAAACGGTGATTTCGCGAAGCGTAATCCTGGTGCAGTTCAACGCGCACGTTCAGGTAATTTAAATCGAAAAAATTCAGGTGCTGGTAGTATTCGTACAGCTGGTTCAGCAACAAGAGGGCGCGGGCCTTCTAGTGGCGGAAAATAAACAAGCAGGGTTGGAGAAAATAATGTTATTAGAAAACTATTTATTGTATGTCGGTTATATGATCATTTATTTGATCTTGGCGATTGGAATGCGGTTTATTCTCAATTTTCGATCTGCGCAAGCCTATTCTGCCGATGACGTAATGAAAGCAGGAAATATGGCGGTAGGATTAAGGCGTTCTGGTGCTCAACTGGGCCTAGCGATTTCAATGATTGGTGTTATGTCAGGTTCAAGTCATGCAGATTTAATAAAGGATGTGGTTGATACCTTATTGTACGGCATTATTGCAGTATTTTTCATGGTGTTTTCATTGATCATCACAGACAAGTCGGTGTTGCATAGTGTAGACAATACGCATGAGTTAAAGAATGGCAATATCGCCGTAGGCTTAGTTGAATTCGGCACTTTGGTTATGACTGGTATATTGGCCTATGCCAGTATTACAGGTGAAGCGGGTGGTATTGTATCGTCTGTTGCCTATTTTTTTGCAGGCCAAATCATGTTAGTTAGTCTGATTGCTATTTATGAAAAAATAGTTGCCAAAAGGCTCAATTTGATTCAAAAAATCACCGAAGGAAATTTGTCTGCGGGCATGTATCTGGGCAGCAAAATAATCTGTTATGGATTGATCATTCAAAGCGCTATTGTCGGTAATAGTGACGCGAGTAATTATACGCAAGCCGTTATTAGCTTCCTAACCATATCCTTTGCCGGAATGATCATTTTGTATCTTTTCGAATTTCTATTTGATCGGGTCATCATGGTTACCAGTACGGTTAAAGAAGTGCTTGAAAACGATCTAAGTGTGATTGCATTACAGCTTTCATTAGCCAAAATCGGCATGGCATTAATTTTGGGTATGGCGATCCTTTAAGGTGTCTGAGATTATTCCCGGTAACACTTCATCAAGACGTATATTATTCATATTGCTGGCCTTTTGCATGTTCTCTACCGGTGCAAGCGGTTTGGTCAATCAATACGTCTTGGCAACGTTAACAACCTATATTCTAGGTAATTCTATCGAGCAATTCTCAATTGTTATTGCTTCGATGATGTTGATGATGGGAGTATCGGGTCTAGTTCAAAATAAAATGTCAGATGATCACCTTATTGAAAAATTCATGGCGGTTGAGGTCATGATGGCATTGATGGGTGGATTCGCGCCTTTGGTGATTTATGGTGCATATGGTTATATGCAGAATCACTTTGAATTGGTGCATTATTTTTTTGTTTTAGGTATTGGATTTTTAATCGGCTTTGAAATTCCCATTGTCATGCGAATTTTAGAAAAGAAAAATGTTGGCTTAAAGACAAACCTGACGATCGTTTATGCGATGGATTATATCGGTGCGTTTATCGGGGCTATTATCTGGATCAATTATCTGCTGAAGTTTCACCCCTTAACTGAAATAAGCTTTATCGTCGCAGGTTTCAATTTTATTGTTGCCGTATTTGCTATTTTATATTTTGTTTATACGGGTGAAATAAAAAGGCGCTTTCTTGCTATTACTGTTCTGGCATTCACTGCGTCGGCTCTGGTTTGGGGCTTTTGTGAAAACAGAGACCTAAGTGATCTGTTTGAACAGCGATTCTATGACGACCCAATTGTTCATAGAGAAACCACGAAATACCAACACCTTGTGTTGACCGAAAATACCGGTACTGGTGATGTTAGACTTTATATTAATGGCAATACTCAGTTTTCCTCGCTGGACGAAGATCGGTATCATGATTTTTTAGTTCATCCGGTCATGACACTCGCGAAAAAGACAAAACATATTCTGGTACTTGGCGGTGGTGATGGGCTGGCCTTGCGTGAACTTCACAAATACCCAGAGATAGAAACGATCACCTTGGTAGATTTAGACCCTGATATGATTCTGCTAGCAACCCATAACCCTATTATGCGTAAGTTAAACAATAATGCATTCGATGATACCCGCATTCAAACTCAGAAGCCTGGTGGTATTGTAGAAACGAATGTAAAACCGATCCTTCTTAAGGAAGATAGTGCTTTTGACAAGAGCGCTAATGACGCTGACTGGGTCGCGTCAGTCTCTGTATTTTCATTGGATGCTGATCAGTTTATTAAAAACATCGAAACACAAACTTGGGATGTGGTTGTGATTGATTTTCCAGACCCCAGTTCTATCGAACTATCGAAGCTGTACAGCAAACAGTTCTACTTGAAGCTAGCCAAGAACCTTAAGAAAGACGCTATTATTGCGATTCAATCAACGTCTCCTTATCACGCGAAAGAAGCTTTTTTAACCATTGGTAATACCTTAAGAGCAGCAGGGTTTAAAGCCTTACCTTATCGCCAAAATGTACCCAGCTTTGGTGATTGGGGGTTTTATTTAGCTTGGCAAAGTGAAGACTCTCCTCAGGCAATGAAAGATAAAATAAAGGCGCTATCGCAGTTTAACGTTAATACGAATTTCATCACTACAGAACTATTAACTGCATCATTGGCATTTGGAAAAGGCGAGCTTGAATCTAACATGCATTGTGTAAATTCTATTATGCAGCCGTGTTTGGTAAAACAGTATACCGACCATAGCTGGCTAATAGAATGAACCGCTTAGGTTTACCAATACTACAAAGAACTGTTGAGAAATAAAGTTTATGTACACATTCTTAAGGCAGGCTTTATCTTTAAGCCAGTATTCTCTTTATGTTTTATATCGCCAAGCATGGGGCTTTATTTTTAGTATATTTATCCTATTGTATTTTGGTGGATATGGCTTAATGATTATTGCGGGTGAAGAGCAAATCGTGAGCAACTACACTTGGTGGTTCTTTGTGACGGCTACGACTGTAGGTTATGGCGATTTTTATCCGATAACAGAATTTGGGCGGTCGGTAGCGATTGCTATCATGCTGATTGGCATTGGTATCCTCGCATTAATAATTGCAAAAATAACAGATTCAGTTTTAACCATTTCAGAAAAACGACATAAGGGCTTATCTAAAATGCGACGCAATCAGCACATTGTAATTATGGGGTATCGAAAAGGTAGCACCGAAAAGATTGTCGAAGAATTAATTGAAAACAATCAGGACGAACAAATTATACTGTGCTCTAGCGATCAACAAACCAACCCTTTTACGCAAGAAAATATTGAATTTGTCCATGGTGAACTCGCGTCAACGGATGTGCTAACTCGGTCTTGTGTTTATAATGCGGATAAAATAATCGTTTTTGGTTCGGACGATAATCAAACTTTTTTTACTGCCTATGCTATTCGAGATCTAAATAAAACCGCCCATCTCGTTTGTTATCTACAAAACGAAGATCATGCGGCTAAAGTTTATGGTTTACCCGCTGAGAAAAAACATCTTAATCAGGTGATCTTACCTATGGATGTTTATTTACTGGCGCAGGAGCTTCAAGACCCTGAATCCAGTACTGTTTTTCAACACATGGTATCAAACCTTGAAGGCGCTACCTTGTTTAGAGCTGATATCCCACTATCACTCGATAAAATCTGGACGTTTGAAGAATTATTCCTTTGGTTCAAACGTGATAACAATGCGACCCTCGTGGCGTTAAAAAAAGAAGTAATGATTAGTAATCCTTCTTTAGATGAGAGTGTTCATCCAGGGGATGCCGTGTTTTATATCGCATCAAAAAGAATTGAAAACCTGTCGTGGCATTAAACTTACCTCTAAATGTAGCTGGCGTGATTGAGATCATTTTAGCATTGGGGGTTATGCGCTTCAGAAAGTCGCTAATTCCTGTTTACTTGGTAGCAGTCTTGTTGATTTTTTTGTGGTAGGCGTTGTTCGGGTAATGCCGAGCCTACTAGTAGAAGCTTTTAATCCAGTGACGACTAATTTTATGGGTTTGTTACTCTGTTTTTTTATC
>JBLHVH010000037.1:0-20624 GCA_047628385.1 Oleiphilaceae bacterium | reverse complement strand
AGTCCTTTGCAGCAAACTGAGCCGAAAACAGTGGGTCAAATTATAGAGCGACGGGCGGAAGACCCTAATAGCTCTGACGTTTCGGGTGAACGCCGTTCTCAGGGGAATAGAAGAAAACAGCCAGATAAGGCATCAAGTGACAAAGCTGTTGCGATTGAGAAAATAACCGATCGAAATGAAATGAAATTACAGCAGCATCGACGCAAAATTCTTTTGGCAGGCTGTGAACCTGTCATGGGGTTTAATTATGACTGTTTAGCCATGGATGATTATCCAAATAATGCAATTGTTTCAGGTGCGAGGCGAGATAGAGACTATTGGTTAATGCTGTGTAGTTTGTTTGCGACGGCATTTCTTTTAGGGGGTTTTGGTTTCGTTTCCGCTTGGGTCGCAGGCGCGGGTTGCGGCTTGCTTTTGTTATCATTGGTGTTTGCATTTACATCTATTAGAAAGTATTTCTTTGAACGTCCTCCATTATATGAGCTTTTAAGGTTACGGAAAAAAATAGAATTTTCTGCGCTCAATCATCTCCATTTTTTGGAAGGTGCGGATGGCTTAGCATGGCGTTGTGAAAAACTTGTTAAGTATAACTCGAACCTGAATAGAAAAATTTTTCGTGGTTTGTTTCGATATTCTAAAGAAAGGTCGTTATTAAAGGTTGTTAAAAACAAAAAGCATATTCGGCTATACTTACTTTTGATGATTGAATCGCAGAAAGGTTATAAGCGTTTGCAGAAAGATTATTTAGAGCGTCATTTTAGTCATATGGAGCAAGGTTGGGATGACACTATTGGTGCGGGGGAAGCGGCAAAACTAGAACAAACGTTAAATGTTGATTAAAGCAGCAAAAGTACACGTTCAAATTCTTGACAATAATTAGAATCAAACGTATGTTTAAAACATATGTTTGGAATGTTTATACTAATAATTTAATTTAAGAATTTACATGGCTTACACCGAAACTGTTGACCGAATACTTGATGCTGCAGAATTACTGTTTGCGGAGAAAGGTTTCTCCGAAACCTCTCTTCGTATGATTACGAGTAAGGCAAAAGTAAATCTTGCTGCTGTAAATTACCATTTTGGTTCTAAGAACGCGCTAATTCAAGCGGTATTCTCTCGATTTCTCAGACCGCTTAGTCGTTTGATGGAAGATGGTTTGAAACAGCATAAATGGGAATTAGATGGCGGAGAAACGCCAGACATAGAAACCATTTTACGCCTATATACTCACTGCTTATTAGATATTCCTACTCGGCACGAAAACGGGGTATCAATTTTTATGCGTTTGCTTGGTTTAGCGTATACCCAATCGCAAGGGCATCTTAGAGTTTACCTTGAAGAAGAATATGCGCTAACCTTCCGTTTTATTTTAACAATGGTGAAAGAAAGTACACCACAATTAGATACGGCAGAGCGATTTTGGCGCACTCAATTTACTTTGGGGGCCATGGCATTCACAATGTCTAGCATTCAGCCTTTAACGGATATTCTTGAAAATAAACAAGGTGCGAAAGCAGATCCTGAAAAGGTAATCGATTATTTAGTACCTTTTTTAGTGGCTGGATTAAAAGCGTTGCCGGCACAAAAATAAGCAACTGAGTTTATCTTTACTACGAAACAACCTTTGTACCAATCGCATTATCTAAAGGTTGCTCGGTGTTTAATTTTTTATGACCTTTGATGCCTCATTAGCTTATGATTCAAATTTCCCTCAGTAAACAAATACTCACTCTATTGAGTCCACTTCAGCAATTCGAATATTCAATTTCTACCGCTACAAATGGAGCAGGGCAGAGCTCTGGTTCTGGTTGTACGCCACTTGGCGCTCATTATGTGCGAGCCAAAATTGGTAGTCACCAACCTGAAGGGGCTGTTTTTATTGGGCGTCGTCCTACTGGCGAAGTATATTCAGAGGCGCTTGCTGTTACTTACCCTAAGAGAGACTGGATACTAAGCCGGATTCTTTGGTTAAGTGGTACTGAAATTGGTACTAATCGCCTAGGTAATTTCGATACAATGAGGCGATATATTTATATTCACGGAACACCCGATACTGAGCCAATGGGGGTTCCGCGTTCTCATGGTTGCATTAGAATGCGCAATAAAGACGTGATTCAGTTATTTAACCATATCGCTGTCGGTGCAGCCGTCAGTATTACACCTTAGGAGATGTGGCTTTGAACCACGAAAACAGTAGTTGCCATGCCAACCTTGGCCCTTTAATGCTTGATGTGGCGGGTCTCGCCTTATCAGAAAAAGAAAAGCAAATATTAAGTTCACCGCTAGTCGGCGGTCTTATTTTATTCACGAGGAACTACAGTACTCAGAAACAATTACAGTCTTTAATTGCTGAAATTCGTTTGGCTTCGCCTGATATTATTATCGCCGTTGATCATGAGGGTGGTCGAGTGCAGCGCTTTCGTGAAGGGTTTACACGAATCCCACCCATGGCAGCACTCGGTGTTATGTATAAAACGGATCGTGACGCTGCAGTCGAGCTTTCATTAGACTGTGGTTGGTTGATGGCTGCAGAGCTAATTGCTTATGATATTGATATAAGTTTTGCGCCGATATTAGATCGTGACTATGGTATTTCTAGCATTATTGGCGATAGAGCTTTTTCAGGCTGTGTAGAAGACATTATTGTTTTAACACAAGCGTTTATTAAAGGTATGGCTGAAGCGGGTATGGCATCAACTGGAAAGCATTTTCCTGGACATGGTGGTGTGGCCGCGGACTCACATATCGATATACCGGTTGATGAACGCACATTAGGTGAGTTACGCGAAAATGATATAAGTGTATTTGGACCGGTGATTAATTCAGGGCTTAATGCCATTATGCCTGCGCATATCATTTACCCTAAAGTTGACCCTTATGCGGCGGGATTTTCTAAGTATTGGTTGCAAACAATTCTTAGAAATGAGCTGAACTTTGAGGGCGTTATTTTTAGTGATGATCTTGGTATGGAAGGTGCGACGGTTGCAGGAAGCTTTCCTGAAAGGGCTGAAGCGGCATTAAGTGCAGGTTGTGACATGGTTTTGGTTTGTAACAATGCGGAAGGTGCTGCTGAAGTATTACGTTATCTAGAGCAGCGTGAAACTAAGCCAAATAAGCGTTTAAATAATATGAAACTCAAACCAGAGCTTAAGCACTTACCCGGTAAATTAACTGAAATGTCGCGTTGGACATCAACGAAAGAACGTTTGGCAATGCTGAGTTAGTAGAAATAAGAAAACTGGTGTTTTTATAGCTATATTAAAATTTTAATGGAGTACTTTTATGAATTGGACAACGGTAAATGATTGGTTGCAGACTCAAGGTTTTGAAAATCTAATCTACCGCCAAGTGCTTGAGCTTTTCATCGTCGTATTCATTACTGCTTTGGTAAGTTATATCGCAGGCAAAGTTTTTGTAAAAATAGAGCGTCAGTTTGCTAAAACAAATAATTTATGGGATGACACCTTGCTGCATGCGGCGCGTGCTCCGATTACCTTCGCTATCTGGTTGATCGGCTTATCTTGTGCCGCCTATACCGCTCAACTTCAGTCTGGTGCTGAAATATTTGGCGCTATCCCTGCTTTACAGCGTGTTGGAGTCATATTCTGTTTAACGTGGTTTATTATCAGATTTATTTCAGGTGGCGAAAAAATCGTTATATGTCCTGAAAAAATGAAAGAGCCAATGGACGAAACAACGGTTTCTGCCATGGGTAAGCTTCTTAGAGCTTCTGTGATTATTACGTCGGTATTGGTTGTTCTGCAAACCATGGGGTATAGCGTAAGTGGTGTACTAGCTTTTGGCGGAATTGGTGGTATTGCCGTAGGTTTTGCTGCAAAAGATTTACTGGCCAACTTTTTTGGTGGATTAATGGTGTATATGGACCGCCCCTTTAAAGTGGGTGACTGGGTGCGCTCGCCGGACCAAGATATTGAAGGAACTGTCGTTAAAATTGGGTGGCGTCTGACAACAATACGTACCTTTGATAAACGACCGTTATATGTGCCTAATGCTGTTTTTACCAGTATATCGGTACAAAATCCTTCGCGCATGAGCCATCGCCGTATTTATGAAACCATTGGTTTACGTTACGACGATGCCAGCAAAATTTCCAACATTATCCACAAAGTAAAAGACATGCTTAAGGCGCATAATGAACTAGATACGACACAAACTTTAATTGTGAATTTTAACGCGTACGGTAGTTCTTCTTTGGATTTCTTTGTATATACGTTTACCAAAACAACTGATTGGGTTAAATACCATGAGGTTAAGCAGGATGTACTATTGAAAATTCTTGAAATAATAGAACAAGAAGGCGCAGAGGTAGCATTCCCTACTTCGACAGTATTAGTACCTGAAGGGGTTCAGCTATTAAATAGTGAGAAAAACTGATGATTGGAATAATTGGTGGCACAGGCTTAACAAAGTTAGAGGGTTTAGAGGTGCTTGAAAGTAAATGGGTAGATACACCTTTTGGCGAACCTAGCGCGGCACTAACATTTGGCCGAATTGCTGGTAAAGATTTAGTCTTTCTTGCTAGGCATGGTGACCCGCATAAAATTCCACCCCATAAGGTTAATTATCGAGCCAATATCAGTGCGCTGAAACAGACCGGTGTAAGCCAAATTATCGCCGTTAATGCGGTTGGGGGAATTCATCAATCTTTAGGACCTTCTGAAGTGGCCATTCCTGACCAAATTATCGATTACACGTATGGCCGAGAGCATACAATCTATGACTCTAACTCGGAAGAGCTTGATCACATCGATTTCTCTTTTCCATATAGCCAGAATGTAAGGTTATTATTGCTTTCATCGGCCAGTAAAGTGAATGTCGATGCTTTAGACGGCGGTACCTATGGTGCAACGCAAGGCCCACGATTAGAGACATCCGCTGAAATTGCAAAATATAAACGCGATGGTTGCGATTTAATTGGCATGACAGGTATGCCTGAGGCAGCACTTGCGCGCGAATTTGATATTGATTATGCCTGTTTAGCATTAAGTGTTAATTGGGCCGCTGGTTTAAGTGATTCAATTATTACAATGGATGACATTCACCAGGCAATAGAACAAGGCATGGGAAAAATTCACAAGATACTAACCGCTTTTATAGTCGCCTGAGGCTAACTTATATAATGGCTTGATACTGACTTATATAATGGTTCGACGCTAATTAGAGCGCTATAAAGATTTTACTAGCCAGCGATCAAGCTGATTGGCAAAAGCTTGTTTGTCTTGTTGGTTTAATGGCGCTGGTCCGCCACTATGAACACCACTAGAACGCATTGTTTCCATAAAATTACGCATGGTAAGCCTGGCTTTTATATTTTCTTTTGTATGTATTTCTCCACGTGGACCAATCGCAATTGCACCTTTTGTAATGATCTCATCTGCAAGTGGGATGTCCTGGGTTATAACCAAATCGCCTTTAGAAACTTGTTCAACAATCCAGTTGTCGGCCACATCAAAGCCTGAGCTTACTTGTACCGCATGCACATTAGGGTATGGGGGTAGCGGTATTGCTTGATTTGCGACAAAGGTAACTTTCACAGCGGTTCTTTTTGCTGCGCGCAGTAGCATTTCCTTAATGGTAATAGGGCATGCGTCAGCATCAACCCAAATAGCGGCAGCTGTTTTATTACTATGAGGTGAAGAAGGGTGGGTGTTAGGGGTAATCATTTAGAAGTTGGCTCCAGAATCCTCACCATATTCAAAAGGCGGCTCGATTTCCTTTATCGTTATGATCAAGCCCAGTGCTGGATGGTCAATATAATGAAACTCAGCATCTTTGATCCGTCGACTTTGTTTAAAACGAATAATATTTTTCGCTATTAAGCTTTCACCTACATTATTTAAAATAGGATCTTGTGAGACAAGCGGTTGTAAAAGCCAATTGATGGGCCATTTTTTCGTGTCTGATTCAAAAAACCAATCTTTCAAATCACTGTAAGGTAGTGGCGTAAAATCAGCTAAAAAGACATTGATTTCAGCATGCATGTAGCGTTCGCGTCGTATTTGAAGTTCGCCTTCTAACTGAAAGCGTTTACCGTTGTGATATGATTTGCCACCAGTGATTTTAAGGGGCGGGATTTTTTGGCCTCTTCTAATCGCTTGCTGCCAGCTTCCTGTTGACATAATACTAAGCTCATTACTTTTTGAAATCCGACTTAGCGTAATTTTAAGGTCCGAGGTAGCCTTATCAATTTCTTTTAATTGATAAGGGGAGGCGGCATTTTTATTTGTTGTTAGATGGTAATACTGCTCTCTTACGACAGGGTCATATTTTACATCTTCAAAGCGAAGTACATGTCGATCAGAGTTTAAGTGTTCAAATAGAATATATTCAACCTGATACCAATTTTCGGGACTTTCTTCAGCATAACTTAGTGAGCTAAAAATAAATAAAGATAAAACAAACGGTAAAAAAATATGGTGCATCTAGTATGGGTCCATCTACTTATTATGAGCCGCATTCTTAGGTTTGTTTAAGCGCGGCTGCTTAGGTTTGTTATTGTAGGGTTTGTGTCTTAAAAGTACAAAGCCTTCATTCTTTCTATTTATTTGGGTATTAATAAGTCAAGCAATGCGTCAATTTCTGCTAGTTTTGCATCAGTATTGGTCGCATTGAGTTCAAATTTTAATTTGGTGGCCCCTTCTAGGCGGTATCGTTCAGGATTTTTTTGTACAAGTTGAACAATCGACATAGGATCTACACAGGTATTTGATGAGAATTCAATTCGACCTGATGTCTCCCCCGCATCGATTTTTGAAATGCCAATTTCTTCGGCCTTGAATTTTAACTCAGTTTGACGCATTAAATTTTTAATTGGATTGGTTAACAAGCCGAACCTGTCAATCATCTCTACTTGAATATCTTTTAATGCATCTTTAGATTTTGCGCTCGATATTCGTTTATACAAAACAAGTCGCATATGAACATCTGGCAGATAGTCCTCTGGAATGATGGCCGGTATGCGAAGATTGATCTCAGTTACTTCGAATGGCTTGTCTAAATTAATCTCTTTGCCTTCTTGAAGCGACTTGACTGCTTCTTCGAGTAATTCCATATAAAGTGTAAAGCCAATGCTCTGTATTTGACCGCTTTGCTCTGATCCAAGTAGTTCACCGGCACCCCGTATTTCTAAGTCATGCGTTGCAAGCATAAACCCTGCTCCGAGTGCTTGTGAAGCAACAATGGCATCCAAACGCTTTTGAGCATCGCTACTAAGTTTTTTAGCTTCGGGCGTTAGTAAATAAGCATAGGCTTGATGATGCGATCGGCCGACACGTCCACGTAGTTGATGAAGCTGTGCTAGCCCAAATTTATCAGCGCGATCGATAATGATGGTATTTGCATTCGGGATGTCGATACCTGTTTCAATAATGGTCGAGCAAACCAGTATATTAAAGCGTAGGTGATAAAAATCTTTCATCGCTTGTTCGAGTTCACGTTCTCTCATTTGTCCATGAGCAACGCCTACGCGCGCTTCAGGCACGAGTTTCTGAAGGTATTGTGCTTCTTTTTCAATATTCTTAACATCATTAAATAAATAGTAGACTTGACCGCCACGTAGTATCTCTCGCAGTAATGACTCTTTAATTAAGGCGTCTTCACGTTCCCGTACAAAGGTTTTAACCGAGAGCCGTTTAGCGGGTGGGGTGGCAATAATAGATAAATCACGTATGCCGCCCATCGCCATATTGAGGGTGCGAGGAATAGGTGTTGCGGTCATCGTTAAAATATCTACATTGGCGCGGAACGCTTTTATTTTCTCTTTCTGTTGAACGCCAAAACGATGTTCCTCATCAATAATTAACAAGCCTAAGTCTTTATATTTTACATCTTGTTGTATAAGTTTGTGGGTGCCTATGATTATATCTGCTTTGCCATCCGCTATATTTTTGAGTGCTTGAGTTTGCGATTTGGTGCTATTAAAGCGCGATAAAACTTCTATTTTGACTGCGGTGTCGGCAAAACGGTCTTGGAATGACTCATAATGTTGTTGTGCTAACAAGGTAGTTGGCACCAGAATGGCAACCTGTTTGCCGGAATCAGTGGCAATGAATGCGGCGCGCATCGCGACTTCGGTTTTTCCAAAACCAACGTCGCCGCAAATTAAACGATCCATGGGTTGTTCGCGCGTCATGTCTTGTTTTACAGCATTGATGGCATTGATCTGGTCGGGCGTTTCTTCGAATGGAAAGCCCGCACAAAATGAACGATATGCTTCGCCAGGCTTATCATGTTTATAGCCTTTTTGTGCTTCGCGAGTCGCATAAACTTCAAGCAATTCAGCGGCGGTATCACGAATTTTCTCCATCGCTTTTTGCTTGGAGATACTCCATTTTTCAGTGCCTAGTCTGTGAAGGGGGGCAAGTGATTCATCCGTGCCACTGTATCTAGAAATTAAGTGTAGTGAGGCAACAGGTACATAAAGTTTTGCTTCGTTGGCATATTCTAAGGTTAAAAACTCATCAACTAGGTCACCTACTTTTAATGTTTCAAGGCCTCTATAACGGCCAACACCATTATCAATATGAACGACGGGTGAGCCAATTCTTAACTCTGTTAGGTTTTTGACTACTAGCTCAGCGTTATCAGTGGCTTTTTTCCTGCGACGGCTTTGAATGACGCGTTGTCCGAAAAGCTCTGTTTCTGTGATAATTTGAAAAGATTCAGCGGTAGAAATAAAACCGTGACTTAAACCACCGACAGAAAGTGAAACAGCATGGCTTTTTGACAAAAATGAAGGCCAGTCAGGAACTTGCTGGTATTTGAGCGAGTATTGTTTAAATAGATCCACGAGTACTTCTCGTCGACCAGCCGATTCTGCCAGAATAAGTGTTCGGCCTTCGAAACCATCTAAATTGGTTTTTAGTTTACTTACAGGGTCAGTCGCTCTGTCGTCAATTGATAAATTTTGAAGTACGTCAATTTCAAGATTTTCTTTACCTGCGCCAACTTCAATAGAATTAGGGTCCAGGGTAATCCGTGGGAATGCTTTTATACTTGAGAACAGTTCGTCGGCTTTTATAAATAAGTTTCGTGGCGGCAGTATCGGACGTTGAATGTCGTAACGATGCTCTTCGTAACGATGGTTGATGTCTGCCCATAATGCATCGACCAATTCAGGTGTTTCAGGCGGTGTTAAAACTAAGGTGTCTGCTGGGAGATAGTCAAAAAGAGAGCTCATTTCATTGAAAAATAATGGGCTGTAATATTCTATTCCATGGGGTTTGATGCCCGCTTTAATGTCTCTAATTAATGATGTGTTTGCTGCTGAATTGGGGAATTGTTCAAGCCATTGATTACGAAAGTTCAATCGACTATCGGTATCCCAAGGGAACTCATATGCAGGTAGTATTTTTAGGGTCTGTAATTTAGTTTTAGAACGCTGCGTTTCAGGGTTAAATGTTCTTAAACTTTCAATTTCATCGTCAAATAGCTCTATTCTTACAGGATGTAAGCTTCCCATTGGGAAAATATCAAATATGGCGCCGCGTTGCGTATATTCACCGTGCTCGTAAACGGTTGCTACGTTTCTGTAACCTACTGACTCTAATGATTTTTTATAGCGTTGTGAATCGAAGTTTTGGCCTATCTTTAAAGAAAGGGAGTTCCCCTGAATAAAACTCGTAGGCGGTAATCGGTGCAGTAAGGTTGTTATCGGGATAATTAAAATCCCTTTTTTAACGTGCGGTAAACGGTTTAGCGTATCTAACCTTTGCGAAATAATATCTTCGTGGGGCGAGAAGGTATCGTACGGGAGTGTTTCCCAGTCAGGAAAAACAAGTATTTCATCAGGTGAAAGCGTATTTTTGCTAAAAAACTTGAGGCTTGACTCAATTGCGTAAGCTTGTTGCGTATCTTTAGTGATTAATAAACAAAATGAATCTAATTCGTTCAGGAGTGTATGAATTAAATAAGGCGTAGCACCTAGTTTTACCCGTCCCCAAGTACGGTTGTCATCAGCTTTTGAGGGGAGGCCACTTTTAGGAAGAATTACGTGCGACATAAGAATCAATTTATATAATGAATAAGGTAGCAAATCATACCTTTAAGCACCCTTTATTGAAACTACAGCGACGCTATTCTCTTGCAATTCAGGTAACATTTAAAACTTACGATCAATTTTTAATCTAGAGTAATAGTTGTTCATCGATTGGGTGGAATACATTAGCTGAATCGATTAATGATTTAGCAGTTAAAGGACGGACGCCATAGACTTCCGTATGTACGTGGTAGTCTCGTTTTACTTTTTCAAGTAGCAGGTCGAAATCACCATCGCCAGATAATAAAATGACGGTATCTACTTCTTGCGCAATCGCCATTACATCTATGGTTATACCGACATCCCAATCACCTTTCGCTGAACCATCACTGCGTTGTATGTAAGGCTTAAGTTTTACGGTAAAACCTATGTGCTTAAGTGCATTTTGAAATTTTAACTGTTTGTCATCGCCGCGATGAATCGCATAGGCCGTGGCCGATACAATGTTTCCTTCTGAGTTAATTTTTTGCCAAAGACTTCTGTAATTAAATTGGCGGCTATACGTATCACGCGTCGTGTAATAGATATTTTGAACATCTACAAATACTGCAATTTTTTTCAATGACGACATACCTAATTCAAATGTTAAATCTCAGAAGAGAAGTGTACAGCTATTGAACAGTTTGTGGCATAATACGTGCCATATTTTTCGCATGAAGATCATGACTGCATCACAAATTGTTATAATTAAGTTCATAGCTATGTGAAAAATTCGACTTTATATTAACTTATCACTCGGAAGACTATCTTGCTTACAACCGCTAATATCACTATGCAATTCGGCGCGAAGCCACTTTTTGAAAATGTATCTGTTAAATTTGGTAATGGAAACCGTTACGGTTTAATTGGTGCCAATGGCAGTGGTAAATCTACTTTCATGAAAATATTGGGTAACGATTTAGAGCCATCAGCTGGCAACGTTTCTAAAGACCCTAGTGAGCGTATTGGTAAATTACGCCAAGATCAGTTCGCCTATGAAGCGTTAAGTGTGATGGATACCGTGCTCATGGGGCATGAAGAGTTATGGGCGATTAAAGCTGAAAAAGATGCGATCTATGCAAACCCTGAAATGACCGAAGCTGACGGAATTCGGGCAGGTGACTTAGAAGGCGAATTCGCTGAAATGGACGGCTACAGTGCTGAAGCAAGAGCGGGTGAATTGTTATTAGGTCTAGATATACCGCAAGAACAGCATTATGGAATGATGGGTGAAGTTGCACCTGGCTGGAAGTTACGGGTATTGCTCGCTCAGGTACTTTTTTCTGAACCCGATATTATGTTGCTCGATGAGCCGACCAACAACTTGGATATTAATACCATCCGCTGGTTAGAAAATATTCTAAATGAACGTAACTGTACGATGGTCATTATTTCTCACGACAGACACTTCTTAAATAGTGTTTGTACGCATATGGCTGACCTAGATTACGGTGAAATTAGCCTATTCCCCGGTTCTTACGATGAGTATATGACAGCGGCAACACAATCTCGTGAGCAATTGATATCCGATAACGCAAAGAAAAAAGCACAGATTGCTGATCTTAAAGCGTTCGTAAGCCGATTTTCTGCTAACGCATCTAAATCAAAGCAAGCCACGTCAAGAGCAAAGCAGATTGATAAAATCCAGCTTGCTGACGTTAAGCCTTCTAGTCGACAAAATCCGTTTATACGATTTGAAGAAGAGAAAAAACTACATAGACAAGCGCTTTTAGTAGAAGGGCTAGCGAAATCGTATGATGAGAAACTATTCGAAGACCTCAACTTAATGGTTGAAGTTGGTGAGCGTATAGCCATTATCGGTGCTAACGGTATTGGTAAAACTACCTTACTTAAGTGTTTAGTAGGCGATACTGAACTAACGGGTGGTGAGGTTAAATGGTCTGAGAATGCTGATGTTGGTTATTATGCACAGGATCATTCATCAGACTTTACTGAGGATAAAAACCTAGTTGATTGGATGAATCAGTGGGGTAAAGAAGCCGATGATGAACAGATGATTCGAGGTACATTAGGCCGACTATTATTCTCTCAAGATGATATTAAAAAATCAGTGAAAGTGATCTCAGGTGGAGAGCAAGGCCGAATGATCTTTGGTAAATTGATGCTTAAGAAACCAAATGTATTGGTTTTAGATGAGCCAACTAACCACCTAGATATGGAGTCGATAGAGTCTTTAAACCTGGCGTTAGATAACTATGCTGGCACCTTGTTATTTGTTAGTCATGATAGAGAGTTCGTTTCTTCTTTGGCAACGCGTATTATCGAATTGACACCCACAGGTGTTGTTGATTTTCATGGTACGTATGATCAATACCTGAGTAAGCAGGCTAAAAAATAACAGTTAGTCTGTTTAGATATCGTAGACTAAAAAATTAATATTTTCAGTCTACGTTTATGCTTACGTTTACAGTAATGACCATAAATGGAATCATAAATAGTACAGATGGATTCTAATTCGCTTATCTAATCTGATAAGTCTGATCCAAGTACGCCACAATATCCTTCGACTCAAAAAACTCAGCCCCAGTATTAGGGTCTATTAGAAAAGGTACCTGAACATTGCCGTGCTTCTTAAAAAATGTGTCTCGTTTGGTATTAGGTATAGGCTGATAAGGTTTTAAGCTAAATCTGAAATTTGGAGGCCCCATATCAGATTTTTGTTGCTTGCCTAAATTAACAAGTAAGTAGGGCAGTTCCAGTTCGCATAACCTCTCTCTAACGGGTCTAGAAAATGGGCTCGACTCAAAACTATAAAGTGTTAAAGGTAATTCTGCTGCATGTGCTTTTACAGCATTAATACCAGCATTAAAGCGAATAAGGCTCGCTAATATTGAGCTTGTGTTGTTAAACACGTTATCTTCTAATTGTTTTGGTGTTTTCTTGTCACGATATTCTTTGAAAAGATAAGCAATGATTTTTTGTCTACCAGTAATTTTTTGCTCAGTATTCGGATCTACCAAGTAGGGGAGTGCATCAATACCCGATTCACGCTTTAACTTACGAATATTTTTACCCCCTAGCGGACAAGGGGCGATCATGGCGTTTAAGTCTAATTCAGTTAATGCCTCTCTGACGAATCGACATTCAGAGCAACCTTCGCGATCAAATAAAATAAGCTCTTTGTCAGGACGTTTAGATGTTTTACTTGCTGAAAGGCCGCGCCATGAACGAAGTGTTGAGGCTAGCGTTGATGTCGTGATATCGAAGGCTCGAATCATTGAATAACTCACTATGTAAATATTAATGAATAGTATAAAGTTTGAAAATAATAGCGCTTACTTACTGCTATTTAAATAAGTCCTAAGCTTCTGGCCTTGGATAAAGCTTCAGTTCGGCTTTTTGCGTCGATTTTACCGTAAAGGTTTCTAATATGTGCCTTCACAGTAGCGGGTGCAAGTGTAAGTTTTCGAGCAATTTCTTTGTTGGCTAAGCCTTGGTTGATTAAATCTAAAACTTCTAGTTCACGCTGACTTAATGGCTCTAAAAGCTGTTTATTACTTTCTAGTGCGGCTGCGCCTGGAAGTTCTGCTTGAGTAGGCGTTAAACTAGCTTGAATACCAAGAATAGATGTGAGTTTTTGTAAGTAATTATCAGAAATAGTTGGGTCCGAGCATAAAGCTAAGGCCTGTTGAATCGCTTGGTTTTCATTGGTATACACTGACATAAAACCCTCTTTCGAGGCTAAAAGTAAGGACTTATTAATACTTTTTCGTGCAGCTTCATTGTTATGCATTTTCAGCTGTACAACTGATTTAAGACTAAGTGCTTGGATAAGATGATAAATGTGCTGGTGAGATTTAGTTTGAAGTATTAAGCGATCAAGCATTTCTAATGCCAATGAGTAGTGTGCTTGTTCCGTGTAAATTCTAGCTTTTGTTAAGTTAATATCTTCAAAATTGAGGGGGATAGCATTAATCGAGGTGCTATCAAGCTCGTCAATAACATGTTTAGCTTTCTCATGTTTACCCATTGCTAATAAACACTTTGATTTTAGTGCGCTTAAACTCGGCGGGCAAAAGACAATAGACTCTTTTTTGTGTTGATACACATGAAGTGCGTCATCAATGCACTCTATTGCGTCGACAAAGCGTTTTTGTGCAAACAGTAGGGTTGCTGTCACATATTGAATCATGACGTGTTGGCCCGCTTCAGTGCCGATTTCAAGGTGTTTTAGGAGCGGGTTAATGTAAGCTTCCGCAATTGTGAATTCAGCTTTCTCCGTATAAATCATCGCTAATGCACTATTTTGCCAGCAAGAAATAATACGGGGTTGAGCAGAGTCATGATAGCTATCAATCCATCGCTGATTGGAAATTCCTGTTTCTAAAGCAATTTCAAGCTTACCTTGGTAATAGTATATCCAGCCTAGAAGTCCACTGCTTGAAAGAACTGTTGTGTATTTCTTCTCGCGTTTTCCATGGTCTATGGCTGCTAGTAATGCCGATTCAGCAGAATCAAGATCCCCTATCGCAAAACTATCTAAACCGATGCCATAGTACGTGACAGACTTTAAAGGCATGTTTGTGCTATCAAGCTCTTTAAGTACTTCTTTTGTAAGCAAGTTTGCACTTTTTAAATCGGATTGAGAGCGTGCTAGATATGCGCGGATTAATGAAATTTCGCTATGTAAATCAATCAGTTCATTGGTGCTGGTTTTAATGTTGTCCAAGCGTTGTTGGTCTATTAATATTTCTAGCTCATTGAGTAGAGGAGGGATGACCTCAATCTTATTGCTGAAATATAAAGCCCAGATCTTAAGCATGATTGTTCGTGGTGATTGACTGACCAGCTCTTCAGGCAGTTTTGAAATCCATTCTAGGACCGGCAGATGGTGCCCTTCATGAATTAAATTGTTGCCATGATTGCCTAATAATATAGTGAGCAAATTCCAGTCTTCAAGTTGCACTACTTGCTCAATGGCTTCATGTGCTTGGTTATGTTCAGTTAACCAGTCAACTGCGCGCTTTTGGTGATTAATAACTTTTTTATTATCTGTTGATCGCGCTCTTTTAAGTAGCGCGTCTCGAAACATGTCATGGTAACGAAACCAGTATTGATTCTTATCAAGAGGAATGAGAAATAGATTAGCATTAAATAAACGATCAAGTATTATTTTGCTGTCACTCTCGCCGCGTATATGGTCGCATAAGTCTGCATTTAATCGAAGTAAGCAGGCGGTATCTAACAGAAAATCGCTAATGTCGTTTTTTTGATGTTCGAGTATTTCACTTAAAATATAGTCTGAAAAGTGACGGTCATCAGCAAACAGTTGATGGGGTGATAAGTATTTCTGTTCATTACTTGGTGTTGAGGACGCTGACAGGGCGGTGAGTTGCATGGCCGCTATCCAGCCTTCTGTTTTCTGAAAAATTTCGCTAATTTGTTTTTCTGTAAACGTTAGGCCCATGTAGATATTAAAAAATACTTTTGATTCATCGTACGAAAACATCAAATCGCTTGAGTAGATCTGATCCACCCAATTTTTGACGCTCCAGCGTGAAATTGGCAGACTTGGTTCAAAGCGAGTTGTCATGATGACTTCAATGTTCGCAGGAATAAAGTCAATAAAGTAGGCAAATAGTCGCAGAATCTCTTTGTTATGAATAACATGGAAGTCATCAAGAACAACGGTTAATGAATTGCCTGCAATAGAGTGTTGGTTAAGTTCATTTACGAGGCTTGTGATAGCGGCTTCTATTTGAACAGGTATCAATTCTAAATAATTTTTTGTTTCAGAACTGATGTTTTCTATTTTTGCGTCAATAGCACCGATTAAATAGCGCCAAAACCTAACAGGGTCATCGTCCGCGTTATCGAGCGAAAGCCAACAAAAGTCTTTGTCTTGACTTTGCAACCATTGCGATACGAGTGTCGTTTTGCCATAACCTGCGGGTGCAGAAATAAGCACAAGCTTTCTTGCGTTTCGAGGGGCTAACCTCGAAAGAATTTGTGCGCGCTCGACACTTTTAGGGTTGTAAGCAGGCGCTAGGAATTTGGTTTGCAATAACATGGCAATGTCTTATTCGTTTTTGAAAATTGATTTTGCATTTAAACGACATATTACACTAAGCCTTTGAATTGGGAAGCATATGCAGCCCTTCATGCCTATAAAAAAGCATATTTTATGCCAATGACCATTAATATAGTGGCTAAAATGGGTTGTAAAATATGACTTGGTAATTTTTTGCTCAGTTTAGACCCAAAATGTATGGCTGGAATTGAACCAATGAGTAAGCTGCTCAATAGTACGAAATCGACATTACCGAGTTGCATATGACCTAAGCCAGCAATAAGAGTGAGTGGTACAGCATGAGCGATATCGGTACCAATAATCGTGACAGGGCTTAATCTAGGGTAAAGTAGCATCAATACGGCCGCACCAAAAGCACCCGCACCAACCGATGTGAGTGTGACACAAACGCCTAAAATTATACCAAAGAATATTGTAATATTACCTTGGTGTTTTTTAAGAAAGCTATATTCATCATCAGAAACTTTATGTGATTTACTTAATATGGGTTTGAATATTATGACTATTGCCGTTGCAATGAGCATGTAACCAAGCGTCGATAATAAAATATGCTGATAAGATTCGGGATCACCAAAAATATTCTTTAGTAAATAAACAGTGATTAATGAGGCAGGAATACTTCCAGCACTTAAGCGTAAGACAATTTGCCAGTTTACGGTTGCTTGTTTTGCATGTGTAATTACGCCGCTGGCTTTGGTGCCGGCGGCATACATTAAATCAGTACCGATGGCAATATGTGGTGGGAAGTTAAATAAGATTAGTAGTGGGGTCATAAGAGAACCACCTCCTACTCCTGTTAAGCCAACAGCGAATCCAACGCCGGCACCTGCCAGTATATATTTTATAAAATCAGTTAATGCGAGTAATTCCATAATATTGGTCTATATTAAAACAATAAGAAAATTTGTTTGTTTTTTGTTCATCGAGTGACATCAACTAAGAACTATAACTATTATAATCTATTCTATAAAAGAATATTTAAGAATGGTCTTATGTAATTTTGTTATATCGTTCGTCTGGAGGCATAAATGAAACTACAACAACTCCGTTATATTTGGGAAGTGGCGCATCATGACCTAAATGTTTCTGCAACGGCTCAAAGTTTATATACTTCTCAACCTGGCGTGAGTAAACAAATGCGTTTGTTAGAAGATGAGTTAGGTGTAGAAATATTTTGCCGGAGTGGCAAGCATTTAACGCGAATTACACCTGCAGGTGAATCAATTCTTAAAGTGGTAGGTGAAATACTGGGTCAGGTTGAAAGTATTAAGCATATTGCTGAAGAGTTTAAGAATGAGCAAAAAGGTGACTTAACGATCGCCACGACACATACGCAAGCGCGGTATGTTTTGCCAAAAACAATAAAACAATTTATGGGTGGTTTTCCGGACGTATCTTTGCATATGCACCAAGGAACGCCGGCTCAGATATCCGAAATGGCAGCAAACGGAAAAGTAGATTTTGCTATCGCGACGGAGGGTTTAGATTTACATGCTGACTTGATAATGATGCCTTGTTATAGTTGGAATAGGTGTGTAATTGTGCCTAAAAATCATCCCTTATCCAATGTTCGAGAGGTCACGCTTGAAAAATTGGCTGAATATCCGATAGTCACTTATGTGAAAGGATTTACTGGGCGATCTAAATTAGATGAAGCATTTGAAGGTGCAGGTTTATCGCCTAATGTTGTCTTTACAGCGTCAGATGCCGATGTGATCAAAACGTATGTTAAATTAGGGCTAGGTATCGGCATTATTGCTTCGATGGCTTATGATCCCGTAAAAGATAGTGATTTAATTGCGATTAATACGAATACGCTTTTTGATGAAAGCATTACTAGCATAGGCTTTCGCAAAGGCACGTTTATGCGAGGTTATATGTATGAGTTTTTACATCAGTTTGCGCCACATTTAACGAAAGAAGTGGTAGATGCTGCGAGTTATCGTCATGCACATAGGCAAGAAAAACAACCTTTGTTTGAAGGGATTAGCTTGCCGAGATATTGAACGTTCACGTTAGAAGTTAATCGTAGCTTCTAGCCTTTATTTTGTGCTGTGCAACCCACACTCTTTCTGAGTTGCTTCTTCCCACCACCATCTACCTTCACGTTCATGTTGATTAGGCAGCACAGGACGTGTGCAAGGTTCGCAACCAATGCTGGTAAAGCCTTTTTCATGTAATGCGTTAAAGGGTACTTCAGACATACGAATGTAATCCCAAACTTCTTTTGATGTCCAGTTTGCTAGTGGGTTGAATTTAATTAGCTTACGTTGGTTATTCGAATTCCCATGATCAATTTCTACCACCGGTACGCTTGATCTAGTGCTAGGGCTTTGATCTTTTCTTTGTCCTGAAATCCAAGCATCTAGTGTTGCTAGCTTACGTTTTAGTGGCTCAACTTTTCGAATACCACAGCATTCTTTATGTCCGTCTTCTAAGAAACTGTAAAGTCCTTTCTCTTTTACAAAAGCTTCAAGCGAAGCCGTATTAGGTGCCATGATGTCTAAGTTTATGTTGTAGTGATTACGAACTGTTTCTATATATTGATAGGTTTCTGGGTGAAGTCGGCCGGTATCAAGAGAAAATACATTCAAAGGGGGGGCAAGTTTATGCGCCATCTCGATGAGTGTGACATCCTCTGCACCGCTAAAAGAAAGTGCGATGTTATCAAAAGACTTTAATGCAAATTTCAAAATCTCGCGAGGTGATTTTTGCGAAAGTTCCACATTTAATTCTGCAATTAATTCATCCGTGATCGCGGCTGCATTATTTGTAAGTAAATCATTAAAATCGATTGGCATAGACTTCCTTCCTCTTAAATTTACTGTTTGTAATCTACCATATAATATTTCGGCGATTTTATAGCACATTTTACATTATGCAAGGGCGCGTTATTTCGTTAGAATGCGCCATATATATTATATCAGCAAAAAAACATAGAGATTGGAGAGTGTTGTGGAGTTAGTTTGTCTTGATTTAGAAGGTGTTTTGATTCCTGAAATTTGGATCGCGTTTGCAGAGAAAACAGGTATCGAAGCGCTCAAAGCTACGACAAGGGATATCCCAGACTATAATGTTTTAATGAAGCAACGTTTGAGTATATTAAATGAACATGGTTTCGGTATACATGAAATGCAGGAAGTTATTGCTGGATTGGATCCAATTCCTGGTGCGAAAGAGTTTGTTGAATGGTTAGCTCCGCGTTTTCAGGTCATTATTTTATCAGATACTTTTTATGAATTTGGTATGCCTTTAATGCCTAAACTTGGAAACCCGACCTTATTTTGTCATAAGTTAGAGGTTGACGAAAATGGCAAAATCACGAATTACTTATTGCGTCAAAAAGATCCAAAACGACAGTCGGTTAGAGCATTTCAGTTATTGAATTACCGAGTGATAGCAGCTGGTGATTCATATAACGATACGACCATGTTAGCGCAAGCAGAGGCAGGGATTTTATTTAAATCGCCTCAAAATGTAATTGATGAGTTTCCACAATATCCAGCGGTTCATTCTTTTGACGACCTAAAGAGCGAAATTCTTAAAGCGAGCTTGGTTCATTCTAGCTAGTTTTATGTTTACTTGAAAAAAGATCGTACTAAGTTGTACTAGATCCTTACTTTTAAATACGGACAAAATAATGACGACTACTCCAACGCCAGAAAATGTGCCGCCGTTAGGCGAGCGAATTCAAAAGGTTATTGCAAAGGCTGGCATAGCATCTCGGCGCGAAGCTGAACGGTGGATTACGGAAGGTCGTGTTTTAAAGAATGATGAAAAAGTAGTGCTTGGTGATCGAGTTTTAGCCAAAGACAAACTGACTGTGGATGGGAATCTTGTTGATGTAAGGGGTTTGTCTGATCAGGATTATCGGGTAATTGTGTACAGTAAGCCTGAAGGCGTTGTTTGTTCGAATTCTGATCCAGAAGGCCGCCCTACAGTATTTGATAACCTTCCTAAGTTGAAAGATCAGCGTTGGATCTCGGTTGGACGTCTGGATATTAATACATCAGGGTTATTGATCCTGACAACAGATGGAGAGTTAGCTAATCGCTTAATGCATCCTTCTTATGAAATCGATCGTGAATATGCGGTGCGTGTTAATGGCGACGTTGATGACGCAATGCTTGCACGCTTAAAAGCAGGTGTTTTATTAGAAGATGGTATTGCTAAGTTTACTGACGTTCAGGAATTTGGTGGTGATGGTCGTAATAAATGGTTTCATGCCGTGCTGATGGGCGGTAAGAATCGAGAGGTTAGGCGACTTTGGGAATCGCAAGAAGTACAGGTTAGTCGATTAAAGCGTGTACGTTATGGCTGCATATTTTTACCTAGCCGTTTAAAAGTCGGTGTATGGGAAGAACTCAACAACAAGGGCGTTAACGACTTGCGTGCACTAGTTTCGCTCCCACCTATAACAGTGAAGCAGAAAAGTATTCAAGAAATGAAGGATTTAGCAAGAAGTCGAACTAAATCAGTGAATAAGGGCGTTAAGCAGGGCGTGAGAAGTAAAAGTCGCTTTACTAAACGGTA
>JBLHVH010000036.1:0-20627 GCA_047628385.1 Oleiphilaceae bacterium | reverse complement strand
TGAGCCTTTAAAAGCTATGAAACGACATATAATTTAAATATTTACTGAAGACTCATTATTAAAATTATATTTTAGGGCCTACTTGCGCTATCTATGGTTTTAATCAAGCAAACTTAAGTGACATCCGGAAACCCATGATGCATTTACCAAGTCAAACGCCCTTTATACATACCGTTAATAACTATAGTCCAGATAATCATTTCTAACAGTCAAAACATGAGACAAATTATACTCCGTAAGATAAAATTCCTTTAAACAAATCCCATATTCGAAAGGCATCTCTTGATGATTCTAATATCCAAAGCCAATTCAAGTTTATTTATAGTTTTAGTACTCTTACTTTTCTCAAACAGTACGTTCGCAACATTAAAACTGACAGCGCCAGTCATTGACCAATGGATTCAATCACAATCTGCGTTTGTAGCGTGGGGCAAAAAAAATGAACAACAGCTAAATTCAGTCGACAACGTACCCCAAACGCAACAAATAGATGAACATCAAAACCCTTTAAATATGTCAATTTCTAGTCTGATTGAACCTTTAAAGTCAGCAGATCTTTATGATTCAGCCTCTAAACTTGTTCAGCAATATCAATTTAGCAATTTAGAACAATGGGCAGACATTACCATTCGCATCACCACAGCCGCTGCCGCCATTGAGTTAGAAAACAACCCAAAAGCGATGGACATGTCGGAATTAGAAACGCTTCAAGAATCCTCTCAATTGTCGTCGAAACAAAAATTACTGATTACTCAAGCCATCCAACAAAATAAAGCTATGGCCAAACAACTTATCGAGCACACGACTGACAGTGATAAATTAGCCGTAACGCCTTTTTTAACCCGCATACATAGTTTAATGAATAAACCTTATTAATACCTAGCATTGAGCCTTTATTGGCTTAGAACGCCAAAAATTAAGAGCACTGGAAAGCATGGCAAAAACTGACATAGAACAACTGATGAATAAGCATGAAGGCCTTACGCACTCGGAAGATAGAAAAGTGTTGTCACACGTTCAAAGAGAAAAAGACGACTGGATCCTCAACACGATTATGATTGAAGATTGCGATGTACCTTTTCAGTTTAAGCGGAAGAAACTTTACCAAAAACTGAAAGGTGCTCGTGTGAACCTTACTTATTATCCAGACTCTCAAAAAGTTGCGGGTATGGACTTTGAGTTCATGAAAGTTGTACGCATTAGAGTCTCATAACAAGTTAAATTTTTTTCACTATTATGTACAGCCCAGTTATCTGATGCGCTAATAGGTGCTATCCATCAGCAACTGAGCCGAGGAATTAAGTGTTCTCTATAATTTATGCACGTGCTGTTCATTGCTTTGAATAAGCATAATTTTGACCTGTACACCTAAAATATACTAAAACAAACTGTCTTTTTGTTTTCAATCACTCTAATTAGAGCTTATACTCTAATTAGAGTGATTACTCTACTATCAACAGATACTTAATCACCGCAAACTAATTGAACAGAGAGACCCTATGTTATTTTCTTTAAAAGTCCCGTATTACAAAGGTATGGCTAGAGTAATGAAAATCGCCGCAGCCATTGTACCCATGCCAAAGCCAACACTTTTTACGGGCAAAGACTCTTCCCTCGAACTATGCCTAGCGATTAGCCAATTAGGATATAAGAAGCTTTTAATTGTGACGGATGAAGTTTTGGTTAAAATAGGCTTACTGGACAACATTAAAGACCGCTTAGATGAACTCAAGGTCGATTACGTAATTTATGATGGTATTCTACCTGACCCAACGTATGACCAAGTTTATACCGGCGTAGATATTCTTCGTAATAACCATTGTGATGCAATTTTAGCAGTAGGTGGTGGCTCTCCAATTGACGCAAGCAAAGCGATCGCAGCGCAAGCAACGAATAATAAGCCATTAGAGAAGTTGGCCGGGTTATTCAAATTACGTAAAGCGCCCATCCCATTCTTCGCCATTCCAACCACTGCTGGCACGGGCTCCGAAGTTACAATTGCTTCGGTCGTCTCTGATCCAATAACACACCAAAAAACCTTTATTATTGACCCTAAACTTATTCCTGTCATGGCGGCACTCGATGGAGGCATGATGTTAGGCTTACCCCCATCAGTCACCGCCGCAACAGGTATGGATGCTTTAACCCATGCCATTGAGTCGTATATTTCTGTGAATGCAACCCAAGAAACAGATGCGTTCGGCCTTGCTGCAACACGTTTGATCATGGAGAATTTGGAAACCGCCTTTAAAGATGGTAAAAATTTTGAAGCGCGACAAAATATGGCGATGGCATCTTATTACGCAGGTTCGGCATTTACTAAGGCGAGCGTAGGCTATGTGCATGCTATTGCTCATAACTTTGGCGCATATTACTCAACACCACACGGCCTAGCAAACTCTATCGTGTTACCGCACATTCTTGATTACTCCAAAGGGTCGATCACCAATCGTTTAGCACAACTTGCGGAAGTAAGCGGACTCAGAAAGGGTAATGAGACTAACGCTCAGTTAGCCGATAAATTTATCGCAAAAATACGAAGCATGCTTAAAACGTTTAATATACCAGCGCAGCTAGATGCCCTTAAACCAGATGACATTCCTAAAATTGCTAAATCAGCACTTGAAGAAGCACATAACAACTATCCTGTTCCAAAATATATGAATCAAAAAGTGTGTGAGTCGCTATTAATAAAAATGGTCGCTTAAATTTTTAGTTAACCGCTATGAATATCGCACGACCCTATTGACATGAGGCTATTAAAACGGCATAGTCTCGCGTCATTTTTATATAGGCTTAAGTTTAGATCTAATTTAGACTTTAGCTCTTTAATTAAGAAATTCTCGAACAAATTAGGAGCAATACGGTGGCAAACTCCCCATCCTCAAAAAAGCGGGCGCGTCAGAACGACAAACGCCGTGTACACAACAACAGTCAACGTTCTATGGTTAGAACTTACATCAAAAAAGTAGACGCTGAAGTAGCTAGCGGAAACTATGATGGAGCTCAAGCAGCCTTTACAACTGCACAGCCAATTATAGACAAAATGGTTAACAAGGGTCTATTCCCTAAAAACCGAGCAGCTCGCATTAAGAGCACGCTAAACGCTCGAGTAAAAGCACTTAAAGCTTAATTGCTTAAGTTTTTTCTCGAACATAAAAAAACCGGCTTCTGCCGGTTTTTTTATGTCTCACAACAAATAAAAGTAATTACAACAACACAAGATTATCTCGATGAATTAGCTCAGGCTCATGACTAAAACCCAAAATACCCGCAATCTGATCAGAAGAGCACCCTAAAATACGTCGCGCATCACTCTCATCATAGTTTACTAGACCTCTTGCCAACTCCTTACCCGAAATATCAACGCAAGACACTATCTCTCCGCGCTTGAACCCTCCTGATAAGGCACTTACACCCACAGACAACAAACTCTTACCTTCATCTTTTAACTTTCTCACAGCACCCTCATCAAGCACTAAGCGACCTTTAATTTGCAGATGCCCCGCCAACCATTGCTTTCTTGCTACTTGCCGACTTGTAGAAGGAAGCATTAGCGTCCCCAAAGCCTCACATTTACGCAAACGTAACAATACAGACTCAATTCGACCACCAACCACAACAGTATAAGCCCCAGAACGAGCAGCTAAACGCGCCGCACGAATCTTTGTAACCATACCGCCTCGACCTAAACCACCCGCCTCGCCTAAGGCCATCGCATCCAAATCATGGTCTTCAGCTTGAACTTCACTCAGCAATTTCGCATCGTCATGCTTTCGTGGGTCTTTATTAAACATCCCTTTTTGGTCAGTTAAAATAATAAGCCCATCCGCCTCAACCAAATTCGCAACTAAAGCCCCTAGCGTATCGTTATCACCAAAACGTATCTCATCCGTCACAACCGTATCATTCTCATTAATAATAGGTATTGCACCTAAACCTATTATCGCTCGAATCGTACTACGCGCATTCAAATAACGCTTCCGGTCGGAAAGGTCATCATGCGTCAACAATACCTGGGCGGTATGCAAACCATGCTTTTGGAAATTTTCTTCATACGCCTGAACTAAACCCATCTGACCTACTGCAGCAGCAGCCTGAAGCAAATGCAACTCATCTGGCCGCGACGTCATACCCAAACGCAGCATACCTTCTGCCACAGAGCCAGAAGAAACCAACACCAACTCCATCCCCTGAGAACGAAGCTCAGCTAACTGAGACACCCAACCCGTAATTAAATCACGCGCAAGCCCCTTACCATCATCAGTTAATAGCGCACTTCCAATTTTCACTACCCAGCGCTTAGAACTAGACATAGTTGAGCGAGATACACTCATTTTATTACCAACCCCTCACTCATCTAAATTATTCTGCGTAAATAAACGTTGCTTCATCGTCATCGTCATCAAAACCTTCATAGTCATCGCCTTCTTGCTCAATCCCTGCTCTTCTACGCGCAGTTCGAGCAAGCTTAAATGCCTCAATATTCTCTCTAGCTTCATGCTGCATTTGCACTTTCAACGCTAACTCTGCCTCAGCTAGAACTTCATCACCTGCTTCCGCTTCATTTTTAGCATCGATCCAAGTCATAATATCATGACAAAGCGGCTTCAAACCTTCTGACTTTATCGCCGATATATTATAAACAGGCCCCTTCCAGTCGAGCGCCTCAACCAATTTTTTACACACTTCTTTTTGCTGATCTTTCGGCAATAAATCTAATTTATTTAGTACCAACCAACGATCACGAGATGCTAAAGTTGGACTAAATTTGCTAATTTCATGCGCGATTGCCCGCACAGCATGTTCAGGTGTCACATCATCATAAGGCGCCATATCAACAACATGCAGTAACAACCTTGTTCTAACTAAATGCTTCAGAAAACGAACCCCTAAACCGGCACCTTCAGCAGCACCTTCTATCAAGCCTGGTATATCTGCTACAACAAAGCTTTTATGCTCCTGAACCCTGACTACACCTAAGTTTGGCACTAACGTTGTAAAGGGATAATTAGCTACTTTTGGCTTGGCTGCTGATATAGAACGAATTAGCGTCGACTTACCTGCATTAGGCATACCCAAAAGACCCACATCAGCTAAAACTTTAAGCTCTAAGCGAAGATTACGACTCTCGCCTTCACTACCTTTACTTGTCTGCCTAGGCGCGCGGTTTGTGCTCGATTTATAACGTGTATTCCCTAACCCATGAAAACCACCTTGAGCAACGATCAATTCCTGATCAATCTCAGTAAGATCCCCAAGCACTTCTTCTGTATCAATATCAAACACAGTCGTACCGATAGGTACCTGCAAATACAAGTCTTCGCCTTTAGCACCAGTACATTCGCGACCACGACCCTGCTCACCAGAATCCGCCCGATGATGCCGCGTAAATTGATAATCGATCAGAGTGTTAATTGACTCACCAACAACCAGAATAACAGAGCCACCATCACCACCATCGCCACCGTCAGGACCACCCTTAGGAATATACTTTTCTCGACGGAAACTAAGACAGCCATTTCCACCTTTTCCAGCCTCAACAGCAATCGTCGCTTCATCAACAAATTTCATAGCATACCCTCTTAGAACTTAAACACTGACAGTGCGATAAACCCGACATTAAAAAGCATCGAGACCCGCACTACTTCTATTCACCCAAATAATCACCATTTAAACAGTCAATATTATAATAAACACGTTTAAATATAGTTTACTTGCAAAAAAAAAGCCCCGCACTGCGGAGCTCTTTTTAAAACATAAAACAGCTTACTAAGTCTGCAACTAATTAGTCTGCAGCTACAACTGTTATATATTTACGATTCAACGGACCCTTTACTACAAATTTTACAACTCCGTGAGACGTTGCAAACAATGTGTGATCCTTACCACAACCAACATTATCACCGGCATGAAAACGTGTTCCACGCTGACGAACAAGAATGTTACCTGCTTTTACTACTTGGCCGCCATACATCTTGACGCCTAAGCGTTTAGATTCGGAATCGCGACCGTTATTGGTACTACCACCAGCTTTCTTGTGAGCCATTTCAATACTCCTAAATTATATGCTTAATTTTACTTTATTTATAAAATACTAGTAAAAACTCAGCTTAACCTTTAATTCCAGTAATCTTCACCTCAGTAAACCACTGACGATGACCCATTTGCTTCATATGGTGTTTACGACGCTTAAACTTCATGATTTTAACTTTTTCATGACGACCATGACTAACTACTTCAGCAGTTACTTTAGCGCCTTTAACTTCAGGCTCACCAATTTTTACAGTTTCGCCATCAACTATTAACAAAACACGATCAAAATCGATTTTTCCACCAACTTCAACTTCAATTTTTTCTAGCTTAAGCACTTCACCTTCGATTATACGGTGTTGCTTGCCACCACTTACGATCACAGCATACATAATATTGCTATCTCCAAAACTTCTTCAAAGCTCCCATTAACACAAGAGCACTTTCGTTTCCCCCTCAGCCAATACATAGTTACAAATGATATTGACGCGTCATGCCACCACTTACACATTCTTTTAGTCTGTTTCTAAAGGAAGCTCTTTGGCAACCCTATAACAGAGAACGACTATGACTTTCAGGGCGCGTGATTTTATTCGATTAAGCCGTTTGATGCAAGAATATTCTCCACCTATTGCATAAGCCCAGAATTTCAGCTCATTTTCAGCATGAAAACACTCGATAACTGGAGGTTTTCTTGACAGAAACCATATCGACCCATAGCATGAGCAGTCAAAAATTCAGATGGCGCGAACTTTCACGCCACAGTCCTCCGAATAAAGATGTTTACACATGCAAATCGAAGAAATTTACCAAACTGTTGAACAAGATTTCAGCTGCGTCAACCAACTTATCTCAAGTCAATTATCCTCTGACGTACCTTTGGTCGAAAAAATAGCTCAATACATCGTAGAAAGTGGCGGTAAAAGAATGCGCCCTCTGCTCGTACTCTTAACTAGCCGCGCTTTAGGCTATAAAGGCGAAGACCACAGTAAACTTGCGGCTATTATTGAGTTTCTTCATACCGCCACATTATTGCATGACGACGTAGTTGACACCTCCAACATGAGGCGAGGCCGATCAACCGCCAATGCTAAATGGGGTAACGCTCCCAGCGTTTTAGTCGGTGACTTTTTGTATTCAAGAGCCTTTCAAATGATGGTCGACATGAAAAGTATCCCCATTATGGAAGTTTTATCTAACGCGACCAACGTTATAGCTGAGGGCGAGGTTTTTCAGCTTATGAACTGTAAAAACCCAGACGTCACCGAAGCAGATTATTTTGAAGTCATTAAAAATAAAACAGCAATGCTATTTGAAGCAGCTTCCCATTCCGCCGCACTTTTAGCAAACACAACGCCCGAAGCACAAACCGCAATGAAGCAATTCGGATTGCACTTAGGTCTTTCTTTTCAGTTAATCGACGACATGCTTGATTACATTGGCGACGCAGAGACGATGGGTAAAAATGTGGGCGATGACCTTGCCGAAGGAAAACCAACACTCCCTCTAATTTATGCCATGAAAAATGGCACCAAAAGTGATGCAACACTCATTCGAAAAGCAATTAGAAGCGGTGACGTTTCGAAATTAAAGGAAATTTGTGACGCAGTTAAACGCTGCGGTGCGCTAGAATACACCCAGAAAGCCGCAGAGAACGCTTATACCGATGCACACAAATGCCTAGAGATACTTCCAGAGTCCCCCCATAAAGCAGCGCTATTAGGACTTGCAAAACTAGCCATAAACCGAAATAAGTAAATACCTTTATAGCTAAAAATCAATAATTATAAATATTTGTTAATCATTAGCATATAAAACAATCTATACTGTGCAAATATAGAAATCCTATTTTAGTAACCAAGCTATTTTAACAGAGCTATTTACATGCAAGCGCTTTCAGAACTCGATTCTTCTTTCTTATTTCTTGAAACCGATAGAACCCCACTTCACGCTGGCGGAATCTTTGTTTTCAAAAAAACTAGCAGCCGTGCAAAATTCAGCTTTAATCGCTTCAGAATCATTCTTGAGTCAAAACTGGGTAATGAGCCATTTTTTCGCGAACGTCTAGTAGAATCGCCGATTAACTCGGACCTGCCTGTTTGGGCAGAAGACCCTGATTTTGACCTTGATAATCACCTCAAATACATAAATTTGGGCGAAAGTCACCCACATCATAACCTTATGAGCTTAGGTTCTGAAATATTTAGTACCCCTGTTGACCGCAGCCGCCCGCTCTGGAGCGCCACTTATATCGATGGCCTTGAGCAAGAGAAGGGATTTAACAAGAAGCATTTTGCACTCGTGCTAAAAGTACACATAACCGCGATTAATGGTATTACAGGCGAAGATATCCTTAGCCAACTCCTTCATGTCAGCCCTGAAATAACTGAAATTGAGCCGATTAAAGAATGGAATCCAAAACCCTTACCTGAAACAGAAAGCTGGCTTGGTGCCGCCTATAACAACGTACTCACACTGCCAAGTAAATTAACCGGCCTCGCTAAAGAAACAGCATCATCTGCTTTTTACTCAATACTCTACGAACATTTACAAAAGTTAAACCTACCCGCTAGCTTAATGAGTGTTGCCGCCACACCCATCAACCAACAAATCTCAGCACAAAGGGTAATAGAGAACTTTGAGATTCCAGTGACTGACATTCGCGCAATTAGACGCAACCTAAAAGATGTAACGACCAATGATATCTTGATGGGAATATGCGCAGAAGCACTTTCAAATTATTTGAAAGATATGGACTCAGCTCCCAAAGCACCTTTAATTGCTTTAGCGCCAATTTCTGTGCGCTCCACAAGCCTAGATATAAAGTCAGGAAACCAACTTGCAGCGACTTTATTTTCCTTAGCGACCACTGAACAAAACCCTGTCAAACGGATTCAGCTAATTCACGAAACTGCTCAATCATCAAATAGTTATGACGCCGCAATTGCGGCCAGCACCTTAACAGAGCTAGTTCCGTCGTGCACAGCAGCTTTATCAGCTAGGGTTTATTCTGAATTCCTACTTGCTCAAAAGCACAAACCAATGTTCAATCTTCCTATCACTAATATACCAGGACCCCAGTTCCCCTTGTATTTCGAAGATAATGAGTTAACAAAGTATATTTGCACCGCCCCGTTATTCGACGGTATAGGCTTGGCACTGATGATTGTAAGCTATAACGGCAACTATAGTTTAACCAGCACTTATTGCCCAAAAACACTAACACTTGAAAAAAAATTCACCACATATTTAAGTGAAGCCTTACAAACAATTATGCTCGAAAAAGACAGCGCCGAATTTTTAAACCAACAACAAAACCCAACCCCGCCAACGGGTATTATTGATGGAGTGACGGGTTTAGTAAATAACCTTTTTTCTCTAGGTAAGTGATCATTTAGCTACTGACCCTAAAGGTTTATATCTACTTCTGAAACGCCCAAGATAAAAAGGTTTTCTTTTCTTCAGCACTAGCAGCGCCCCACAAAACCTTTAAAGCATCGACCGTTGCCAAATCTGATGCTTGAGTCTGTGCTATATTTTTCTCTTCAGCTTTATGATTTTCATGGCTACCGACGTTAGTCGATTGAGCAATGACATTAAGTTTAGAGTCAATCAATTCTGCCTCAAATACTTCCGATAAAGCTCTCGCCTCTCTTACATTTTCACTATCTTTAAACCTAAAGTGTAATTTTTCACCCGCCTTAGCATCAATCAAAACTTCCTTAGGCTCAGAAGTTATTTTTACAGAACGTGGCGCATCCTTATCTTCCCGTATAGTTTTCGCCCATACACTCTCATACTGAAAAACGACTAAATTTTCCCCTGGCTTCAAACCATAGCTGACATTTAGGTCACTCAGCAGATAACGCTTTACCCTGTTACCATTAACAGACAAGACAACAATATTCTCGGGCGCTATTAAGACCGTCAACTGTTCTGCAGACAACGCGTCACCCTCATAAGTCTTAACTATTTTTCCCGTTGAACACGCCATTAAAAATAGCATACTTAGAATTAGTAACCCTTTAGCAACAACAAAACGCACTTCCATATAAAACCTTCCAATTAAAACAATAAATAATAAATAATATAAATTAAACACTATACCGAGCTATTAATGGAATGCACTTAATATCCAAAACTAAAAAAAAATTGAATTTCTGGTGGTTTGTTTTATATTAGTATTATTGGCCTTTCTTCTTTATGCTGAGTACATATAAGTGAATCAATAATCAATAACAAAAAACAATAACAAAAAACAATAACGAGCAGGTGATAACAATGATCAAGAAACAACAAAGAAAACAAGAGCTGGGCGATGTACCATTTAGAAGCAACCGTTTTTTCAATATTGGCACGAAATGGTATTTCGCGACACGCGAAGGCTTTGAAAGCGGACCCTATTGCAATAAACAAAGAGCCGAGACAAGCTTACAACGCTTTCTCACGGTCATAAGCAAACTCCCCCAAGCCTACCAATCACAACATTGAGCGATACGCTAAAGTAAGCTAAACCCAAAAGTAATGCACGCCTTGCAATACTAGCAAGGCATAAATCCCCGCTAAAACATCATCAATCATGATCCCAAGGCCGCCATGCATATGACGATCAACATATCTAATCGGTTGTGGCTTCCAAATATCAAACAACCTAAATAATACAAATCCAAATAAGATCCACCCCCAACCTGACGGTGCCATAAACATGGTTATCCAATAACCTACAAACTCATCCCAAACAATACCACCATGATCATGAACACCTAATTCTCTAGATGCTTTACCACACAACCAAACACCCAAAACAAAGGTCAAAAACAACATTAGTACATAGAGATAAACAGGCAAATACTGTAACGGTAAATATAGTAAGACAGCGACAACGGTACCTGCTGTTCCAGGCGCCTTCGGCGCACACCCACTACCAAACCCAAAAGCGGCAAAATTAGCTGGGTTTTTTAAAAATCCTACTGGTAGTGCGGCTGATTTTTCCACTAACTTATTACTATCATTCAATTCATTCAAAATGCTGATACCCCATATTTTTTACCTTACCAGTCAACCCTTTGATTTTTACACCTTCACCTTGCTTAACTCGCCCTATTTTCGTATATATATTTGATGTATTATTTTGATTTAATAACTTCCAATCAGCCTCTGAAAGAGTAAATAGTAATTCGTAATCATCACCAGAACTTAATGCTAATTCGTTCGCTTTAGCTTTATGCTCTGAAAGAAGCGCTTGAGATAACGGTAAGCTCGTCACATCTATCTCAAGCTCAACAGATGATTTCTCAGCAATATGCCCCGCATCCGCCAACAAACCATCCGATATATCAATGCAAGCATTAGCCAATGATCTCAGTTGCACTCCCTGCTCTATTCTGGGCGTTGGACTATAATAACGACCCAACAAAAACAACTGCGCTTCCGATAACTCTTCATTTCGAGCACTCGTCAGTAAGGACAATGCAGCCCCCGCATCCCCTAGTGTTCCAGTGACCGCAACAACATCTCCTATTTGAGCATTAGATCTTGTTAGCATTTGATTGCGAGGCACCAAGCCATGAACTTGAATACCTATCGTTAAAGGACCTTTCGTTGTATCGCCACCCACCAGTGGAAAATTAAATAAGTCTGCCAACACCTTAAGCCCTATCGAAAACTCAGACAGCCATTGTGCGTTTGAGTCAGGCATCGTGAGTGATAAAGTAAAATGTGATGGCACCGCCCCCATTGCAGCCAAATCACTCATAGCAGCAGCCAAAGCTCGATAAGCTATCTTTTTAGGTGGCGCATCATGAAGAAAGTGAACCCCTGCAACCATAGTATCTAGAGAAAGGCACAGTGACTGATCATTCGGGATATTAATTACAGCACAATCATCACCAATCCCTACGCTCACTTCAGATAATTTTGGACCAATACCTTCAAAAAATGTTTTTATGAGACCAAACTCTGAGCATGTAGGTGGCATATATCAGCTATAACATAGGGTTGTAAAAAACATTTAGGTTACGACAAAAATTTATCGTAACCCAAACCTATTCCGTATCCGCTTAAGCTCCTCTTTTTCTCGTTTCAGAGGCACGTAATCTCAAACTTAACTTATCTAATATACTATTAATGTATTTATGGCCATCCGTGCCACCAAATTGTTTCGCTAACTCGACCGCTTCATTAATTACCACACGATAAGGTACATCAATACGATGTATAAACTCATAAACCCCCATTCTTAGTAGGTTTAATTCAACGTTATCGACATCCCCAATCGGACGATCTAAAAATGGCGATATATGCTGATCCAGCTCCGTCACTTCTTTTGGAATTTTACCAAACAGCTCTCGAAAATAAACACCATCAACTTTATTGAAGTCATTATCCACACGAAACTCAGCTTCTATCTGTGAAATACTGGAGCCTGAAATTTGCCATTGATACAAAGCTTGTAAAACAAGCTTACGCGCTCGCTTTCGTTGCGATGTCGTCGGTTTTTTCGGCTTAGCGGCCTGTTCGAGTGGAACGGGTTCACTAGACTCATTCGGATTAATATCGCTCACTTAAATACCTGCATCTTTAAACAAATTAATCATTTCGACTACTGACATAGCTGCTTCAGCACCTTTATTACCAGCTTTTGTACCTGAACGCTCGATTGCTTGTTCGATACTATCAACCGTTAACACACCAAAAGCTACTGGCAATCCATACTCAAGAGAAACAGCACCAATACCTTTTACACATTCACCCGCAACATATTCAAAGTGAGGCGTTCCACCACGAATAACAGCTCCAAGCGCTACAATTGCATCATACTTTTTAGTTGCTGCAATACGCTTTACCGCTAATGGAATCTCAAATGCACCGGGCACGCGATAAATTTCTATATCTGACTCAGGAATTCCTTGTCGTACTAGCGCATCAATTGCGCCCTGGAGTAAACTTTCAACGACAAAACTATTAAACCGACCAACAACAAGTGCAAATTTGCCCGAGACTTCTTTAAAATTACCTTCATATGTTTTGATGTTGTACATTGCTTACTCTCTTTAAATTGATTGAGTTCTCTAAACTATCTTTGTTTAGCACCCTCCATTTGGTGCGTCGTGCCACCCATGGAAGCTAGCCTAATCCGCTTTAGCCACTGTAAGGTATAAACTCTACAACTTCTAAGTCAAAGCCCGATAAAGCTGAAAATTTCATCTCAGGATTCAATAAACGCATTTTTGTAACACCTAGATCTCTTAGTATTTGAGAACCCGTACCCACTGTGAGGTAAGCGCCCGTCCCTGAATATGATCGTGGTGCTGAATCGCCAAAAAAACTTTCCAAACGTTCTTCTATATCATCCTCCCAAACACCGCCTAACACCACAAGAACACCTGCACCCTCTTCATTAATACGCGCTAATGAGTGCTGCGTTGACCAACTTTGAGAACCTTTTTGTTTGAGGCCAAGGGTATCACGGAGAACATCAGCAGACATCACACGCACGACAGGCGCATCAGCTTGAGATAGGTCCCCCTTTACAAATACCATATGCACTTGCTCTTGCAAGGTATCTTTGTAAGTAATTAAATTAAAGGCGCCACTTTCTGTATCGACTTCATGCTCCTCTTGACGCACGACTGTTTGTTCATTTAAGGCACGATAATGAATCATGTCTGCAATCGTACCAATCTTAAGCCCATGCTCTTTCGCAAAAACCTCAAGATCTGGCCGGCGTGCCATTGAACCATCTTCGTTCATAATTTCAACGATAGCCGCCGCAGGCTCAAACCCTGCCATTTTGGCTAAGTCACACCCGGCTTCAGTATGCCCTGCGCGACTCAATACACCACCTGGTTGCGCAGCAATAGGGAACACATGCCCTGGTTGAACAATTTCTTTAGGCTTGGTATTACGACCTACCGCTACTCTTATCGTATGCGCACGATCAGCGGCAGATATACCTGTTGTGACGCCACTAGCAGCTTCAATTGAAACAGTAAAATTAGTTTGGAATTGCGCATTATTTGCATGCGCCATGGGCGGCAAACCCAAAAAGTCACACCGCTCTCTCGTTAAAGTCAGGCAGATCAAACCTCTTGCATGTGTCGCCATAAAATTAATATCTTCAGGGCGCACTTGCTCAGCAGCAATCACTAGATCACCTTCATTTTCGCGATCCTCATCATCCATCAAGACAACCATTTTCCCTTGACGAATATCCTCTACTAACTCTTCTACTGTATTAAGCTCCATTGAGCCTCCATATTCTAAATAAAACCATGTTCTGATAAAAAATTCTGACTAAGCTTAGAGCCTGAACCCGACTGTTCTTCAATTTTTGCTTCAAGCAAACGCTCGGTATATCGCGCAATTAGATCTACTTCCACATGAACCGCCTGACCCTTTTGAAAAGCCTGAATCGTTGTTTCTGCAACTGTGTGTGGCACAATATTTAATGAAAAACTATCTTTCGTACACCCTGTCACGGTTAAACTGACGCCATCGACCGTAATTGACCCTTTATTCGCAATATATTTTCCAAGCGCTTGAGGACATTTAATATCAATGCGTATAGAGCGCCCATCATTTGTTTTGTCCATCACTGTACCCACACCATCGACATGGCCACTTACCATATGCCCACCTAAGCGCGTCGCAAGTGTTAATGCTTTTTCAAGGTTTACATGGGTACCCGCACTATAATGTTTAATATTAGTATTTGCTAAAGATTCAGCAGATACATCTGCCGTAAACCCATGACCAGTCAAACTAGTCACGGTAAGACAAACCCCGTTTACAGCAATACTATCACCCAAGTGAACATCGCTTAAATCGAGCTTACCGCTTTGGATCGATAAGACAAGATCTTTGCCTCTTGACTCAATTCGCTCAACACGGCCTAATGATTCAATAATTCCTGTAAACACATTTACTCCGGCGAACAAGTATCCGTTAAATTCAAGCTACCTTGATGATAAGTTAATCGAATATCATCACCCACTACCCGCATATCTTTGAGCTGTAATGACTTTGCTTCAGACATATATTCCATCGGTAAATTAGCCAACGGTCTTGCGGAACTACCCATAAGCTTAGGTGCGATATAAAGCACCAATTCATCCCAACAATTTTCCCGAATAAAGGAACCAGCCAGAGAAGCTCCCGCTTCAACTAAAATTTCATTACAACCACGTCGAGCCAACTCCGCTAATACTATCTCTACCGTATTATTTTCTTCCTTTTCATTACTCTTCGCAGGCAAACGAAATACTGATACATTTGGGTACTGAGCAATACCATCTGACACTTCAGCCTCTGATGATATCACTAACAAAATGGGGGCTGAAGACAAAAATAATTTTGCACCTTTCGATATTTTAGCATCTGAATCTAATATGACTCTCAAGGGTTGACGCCCTGCAATTTCATCAGCGTCGTCCAAACCAAGTTCCGACGCTCGTAAAGTTAATGAAGCATCATCATGAAAAATCGTACCAATCCCACTAATCACAGCCGAACTTCTGGCTCTTAAACGCTGAACATCTTCACGCGCTGCAGCACCGGTTATCCACTTACTCTCTCCAGAAGCCATCGCTGTTCGGCCATCAATACTCATCGCCATTTTAATTCGTACAAATGGGCGCTGAGTCGTCATTCGCTTAATAAACCCCACGTTTAACGCTTGAGCTTGCGATTCAAGCAAACCACTTTCAACCTGAACGCCCGCCTTTTGAAGTAAGTCAAACCCTGAACCTGAAACCTCTGGATTAGGGTCTTTCATGGCCGATACAACACGGGCAACACCCGCTTGGATTAGTGCATTAGCACAAGGAGGCGTTTTACCAAAATGACTGCAAGGTTCAAGAGACACATAAGCCGTTGAGCCTTTCGCCTCTGCCCCTGCATCTTTAATTGCATTTACTTCTGCATGCCCTTCACCGGCTTTTTGGTGCCAACCTCGGCCTACAATTTTACCACCTTTAACTAAGACACAACCTACTCTTGGATTAGGCTCTGTGGTATATAAGCCTTTCCATGCCAGTTGAATCGCTTCAGCCATGAAAGCTGTATCGAGCGGAGTCCAGACTTTGTTATTATCCGTCATGTTCACTAGCTTCCATCATCTACTTGGACCGTTTGATCTGTGCGGGAAAGACGATCGATCGTTTCTTTAAATTCATTTACATCTTGAAAGCTTCGATACACTGAAGCAAAACGTACATAAGCTACCTCATCAAGACCTTGAAGCTCCTGCATTACTTCTTCACCAATGACCAAGGATTTTATTTCACGCTCACCTGTGGACCGAAGACGATGTTTGATTTTATTAATAGCGCTTTCAATGGCTTCGATGCTGACAGGCCTTTTTTCAAGTGCCTTGGTAAAACTTCGATTGAGTTTGATTTCATCAAAAGGCTGGTGTGTGCCATCCTGCTTTACAACACGCGGCATCACTAATTCTGCGGACTCAAAGGTCGTAAAACGCTCTTTACAAGAAAGACACTCTCTTCGACGCCTGACTTGATTTCCTTCTGCCACGAGACGTGAATCAATCACTTTCGTGTCAGTCGCTTTACAGAATGGACAATGCATCTTTAAGCCTTTGGATTTTTATTACTTAACTGGTCATTACTGAAGAGTCGTTCAACCCTTCAATAATTCTTAATACCTAGCGCTTCTTTAGGCAAAGGAGACAAGATTAAGCGTAGACAGGAAACTTAGCACATAGTGCTTTAACCTTTTCTCGAACACTATCAATAACAGTTGTACTTTCTGGGTCAGCCACTAATTCATCAATCACATCACAGATCCAAGACGTTAACTGCTTACATTCTTCTACTTTAAAGCCTCGTCGCGTTACAGCGGGCGTACCAATTCGCAAACCACTTGTGACAAACGGTGATCGTGGGTCATTCGGCACTGCATTTTTATTTACCGTAATAAAAGCTTTGCCAAGCGCAGCATCAGCATCTTTGCCCGTAATATCTTTGCTAATCAGGTCTAACAAGAATAAGTGGTCATCCGTTCCATTTGAGACAATATTATATTCACGGTCTTGAAAAACAGAAACCATCGCTTGCGCATTTTTTACAACTTGCTGTTGATAAACACTAAATTCATCCGACATTGCTTCCTTAAAACAAATAGCCTTTGCTGCAATCACATGCATTAAAGGGCCACCTTGGCTTTCTGGAAAAACGGCAAAGTTTAGTTTCTTTTCCAATGCTGGATTTGCTTTAGCTAAAATCAAGCCGCCACGTGGGCCACCTAACGTTTTGTGCGTGGTGGTGGTGGTAACATCTGCAATATTCACTGGACTAGGATAAACGCCACCAGCAACCAATCCTGCAATGTGCGCCATATCAACAAAAAGATATGCACCGACTTCATCAGCAATATCTCTAAATCGCTGCCAATCAACGATTCTTGAATACGCAGAAAATCCTGCAATAATCATTTTTGGTTTATGTTCTTTCGCTTGCGCTTCAACCTGGTCATAGTCAATCTCACCCGTCGCATCATTTAGACCATACTGAATAGCATTATAAATGCGGCCAGAGAAACTAACCGATGCGCCATGAGTCAAGTGACCACCATGCGCCAAGCTCATACCTAAAATTGTATCACCAGGCTTACAAAGCGCCATATAAACTGCGGCATTGGCTTGAGAACCAGAGTGAGGCTGTACATTAGCAAAATCTGCTTTAAAAAGTTCTTTCGCACGATCAATGGCTAACTGCTCCACCACATCAACATGCTCACAACCACCGTAGTAACGCTTTCCAGGGTATCCTTCAGCATATTTATTGGTTAGTGCCGACCCTTGCGCTTCCATCACCCGTGGACTTGTATAGTTCTCAGAGGCAATAAGTTCAATATGTTCTTCTTGACGCTTTGTTTCTGCATCAATCGCAAGCGCTATTTCATCATCAAAACCAGCTATTGTCATATCACGAGTAAACATCTATTGCCTCTATATAAATAGTTAAATAAGTCTGTAGTTCGATCTAATTCTTGCAACTAAAGGTGAGCGTAAACTCAGCCAGTCCCATATATGATCGTTTAAAAAACGCGCCATTTTATACGATTATTCTGTGAACTTCATCAACAATTATGTTGCAATTTTAGATCCGATAAAGGAAGTCGCTATTGACTCAGTTAATCACATTAAAGAAAAGATGATAGAAAACCAATAGTAGAAACAAAAGAAGCCTCAAAAGAGGCTTCCTACACAGCTTAAAATCAAAGCCCAGCAATAAGCCGAACTATGGTTAAGATTTGAATTTATCTTACTGCCAGATAACCTTTTTACGGCTAGCGTACCAGTCATCCTGAAGCGGTTTATAAGTATCTTCAATAATATTACGCTTAATTTTCATCGTCGGCGTAAGGAACTCATTTTCAATATTCCACTGCTCATTCACAAGCGTCATAAACTGTAACTGTTCATGAGGATCAAGCGTACCATTTACGTCAGCAATAAGCTTCGTTAAGCTCTCTTCCATTTCCTGCCTAAATGCAGGATCAGAATGTTTATGAAAAGTTTCATCTGACAGCATAATCAAAGCATGTGGTTGAGGACATTCAGCCCCCGCTACACAAACCATTTCAATACACTCATGACCTATGATTTTATTTTCAATCGGTGCAGGAGCAACATACTTCCCTTTACTAGTCTTAAACATTTCTTTAATACGGCCGGTAATTTTAAGACGATTATTATCATCAATTTCACCTTTATCACCCGTAAGAAGAAATCCGTCTTCAGTAAAGCTTTCTTTAGTTTTTGCTTCATCCTTGAAATAACCCATCATATTCGCTGGGCTATTCACTTCAATTTCACCAATTTCAGAAATACGATGCTCTACGCCTGGCAACGGCTCTCCAACATAACCTATCCTAGAACGACCAGGCATTGAAATATGCGAGTAAGCAAAGTTTTCTGACATCCCATAACCTTCAAGCAATTCAAGCCCAAGATTACGATACCAATTAATAATATCACCTGAAAGTGGTGCCGAACCGCTTCCTGCAAACCGGCAATACTCAAGCCCTAAGGCAGTTAACACTTTCTTTTTAACTATCTTTGAAACAAACGGCACCTTTAAAAGACGCTCAATTTTCTTTGAAGGCATCTTCTTAAAAACACCCAACTGAAACTTCGACCAGAGGCGAGGCACAGAAATAAACACCGTAGGCTTTGCTCTGCGAAGATCTTCAAGAAATGTATCCAAAGCATCGGCAAAGAAAAGCTGCGCACCAACATGCAAAGAAGATTGTTCAACCGCATAGCGTTCAAAAACATGCGCAAGCGGAAGATAAGATAACATACGGTCTTTTTGACCAATATCTAAGCCTTCAGCAACACCCGCCGCCGCAACACCCATTGCATAAAAAGACAACATCACACCTTTAGGCTGACCAGTACTGCCTGAGGTATAAACAATTGTTGCCAGCTCTTCAGCATCGCGAACGGTGTCTTCTTTCATCGGAGCATGTTCTGCAACGATATTATCCCAACTTGGAAAGTCAGTAGGCGGACTTAATGGGTAAGAAACACAAGGCAGGCCTTCTGGAACGCCTGCTTTCATGTGATCCCAGTCATCGAGCTTTCCAACAAAAAGAACTTTCGCCTCACTATGCTTCAAAATATAGTTCACAGTGTCAGCGTTAAGCGTAGGATAAAGAGGAACCGTTACATGACCAGCCATCCAAATAGCTAAATCATTCATAATCCAATGGGCACAATTTTTCGATAGAATTGCAACATTGCTCTTTGGCGGCAAATCAAGAGACTTTAAATAACTAGCCATCCTCCTTGCTTCGCCTACAGCTCTATTCCAAGTATATTCTTGAATAACACCATTGCCCATAGGTTGGGTTAAATAGATATCATCTGCTTTTGCTTTTTCCCAGCGGTACACTTGCTCTAGTGGCAACGTAACTTTTTTCAAAGATGTCATGGTGATGTCGATCGCCTTATTGTATTTTTGTTTATAAATTCCGTCTTTGTTCTCGGCTGAACACTGCTTCAAGCGCACCATAATAGAATGTGTTGAAGCAAAAGAAAATAAGTAATCTAATAAAGTAGCCGGTATATTGTAACAGATGCTAAAATAAAGATAATGGAATCATTTAAAAATTTGGAACATTATGCAAAAGGACGCCTTTTCAAGCCCAAAACTAGAACAAAATTATAAAGGTAAGTTGATTTGTAAAGAATGCAAGTCAGGTTTTATGTTGCCAGCAATTCAGGAAGGCGAGCCAGAATACACCGACAACTTTATTTGTGAAAACTGCCAACAGCACGACACAATCCCCACCCTAGATATTCTATTCAATCAAATTCTTACTGGCATAGCAGGTTTTATTTTCTCGGCTTATCTTTTTATAAGCCGCCTTTCTGACTTATTTTCAGGCATTCAACACGGCAATATGAAACACGTATTAAATGACGCTGGACTTACGGCCGTCTCTGCTATTTTTTTGCTAGGTTTTTTCTATATTTTATTTCGTGCTCACTTAGGAATTAAACACCGTCAAGAATACACACCAATAAAAACAGACATTTCAGTTTAGGCCAGTTAATTGTATCCAAA
>JBLHVH010000035.1:0-21921 GCA_047628385.1 Oleiphilaceae bacterium | reverse complement strand
TACCTGCCTTACAAGGGTTAAGTCTTCAGGGACAGAAAATTGACTTACATGCACAAAGCAAAGGTCAGCCAGTATTAGTTTATTTTTGGGGTAGCTGGTGTGGCGTCTGCAGTTTTGTAAGCCCTTCTGTCGATACCTTAGCTGATTATTTCTCAGTCATTACGGTGGCACTAAGTTCGGGTAACAGTGCGGAGGTTAACGAATATCTCAAGGTCAAGGAACTCAAATTTCAGGTCTTAAATGACCCAGACTACCGCATTGGTAGCCAGTGGTCGGTACAGGTAACGCCCACTATTTTAGTCATTAAAGATGGCCACATTCAGCACATAGTTACGGGTTATGCGAGCTTGTTCGGCATGTGGTGGCGCATGTATTTCACTTAAACTAACAAAAGAACCACTTTCATCGGTAATAACAAATTTAACGCAGCGCGTTTAAGCTACAAAAGACTAAATCGCAATATTACTTACACAGAGAATGCAGAAACTCCGACGAATATTATATGCAACCTTTAATGGCACATGCTTATATTGCGATAGCAAATAAACTAAAAAGAGTTGACGTAGATTTGAAACTAGATGAAATAATAGGTAATTGATTAGAGGATGACGCTTTGCTTAAATTTAGACATTTATTAAAGTTTGGTTTTAAAAAGGAATTGGTAGGACTAGCCGTATTTGCATCGCCCCCTGCCATATCAAGGCAGCCGTAAAGCAGGATAAATTAGTATTTAATAGTGATTTTAACTTATATAAGATTAAGAAAAATGGAGCTGGTGAACGGAATCGAACCCCTGACCTGCGCATTACAAGTGCGCTGCTCTACCAACTGAGCTACACCAGCTTTATTTTCTATTTATTAACATGTTATTGACATAAAATTCAGACATAAAAAAATCGCTTGCGCGACCTACTGTGACTATCTGAGTACATCAAACAAATTGGTAGGACCAGGCGAATTCGAATCGCCGACCCCTACCATGTCAAGGTAGTGCTCTAACCAACTGAGCTATGGTCCTATTTCAATGCAAATACTTGAAATATCTGCACGAAGGCGCGTAATTTATCAAACAAATCCGCGCCTTGCAATAACTATCTCGATTTAGACTTTATAAAAGTCACGATACCATTCTACAAAGTTTGCGACACCCTGCTCAATTGAAGTACTTGGCTTATAGTCAACATCTTTTATGAGCGCATCAACGTCTGCGTAAGTTGCTGGAACATCACCTGGCTGCAGGGGGAGCATGTTCATTTCTGCTTTTTTACCCACACATTCTTCGATTATTTCGATATAACGCATTAGCTCACAAGGTTTATTACTACCAATATTATATATTTTGTAAGGAGCCTTACTAGTCGCTGAATCAGGATTCATCCCTGACCATTCTGGATTAGGTTCTGCAACATTATCAAGTGTACGAATAACGCCTTCTACAATATCATCGATATAGGTAAAGTCGCGTTTATGTTTTCCATAATTAAATACATCGATTGGCTTTCCTTCGATAATATTCTTGGTAAACATAAACAAAGCCATATCTGGACGACCCCAAGGGCCATATACCGTAAAGAAACGTAGACCAGTAGTCGGTAAATCAAACAAATGACTATAAGTATGCGCCATTAATTCGTTTGCTTTTTTAGTCGCCGCATACAGGCTCACAGGATGGTCGACATTGTCATGTACTGAAAATGGCATTGACTCATTTGCACCATAAACAGAACTACTTGATGCATAGACTAAGTGCTCGACTTTATTATGACGACAACCTTCTAGAATATTGGTAAAGCCCACAATGTTTGCATCAATGTAAGCTTGTGGATTTTCTAATGAATAGCGAACACCCGCCTGTGCGGCTAAATTCACAACTTTTTGAGGTTTATACGTTGTAAAAACCTCATCAATAGCAGCTTTGTCTTCAAGCGAAATACGCACTTCAGTAAAGTTTTCGTATTTTTTAAGCCTTTCTAAACGCGCTTCTTTTAATGCTGGGTCATAGTAATCGTTTACATTATCGACACCGATAACTTCATCGCCACGCTCCAGCAATCTAATTGAAAGCGTTGAGCCAATAAATCCCGCTGTTCCTGTTACTAATATACGCACTTACTACTCCATTTATTATGAATTTCATGACCAAGAAATTATATTAAGTCGTTGTAAATATTAATGTATTGGAGTTCGTTCCACTCACCCCAACCTACTTAGACAAACTTGATAATTCTTATCCGTTATTAAAAGTCTAAGCCTGTGCTTAGGTATACCCCACCGAAATCTACATCGATATCAGTATTGCTTATATCATCAAACTTGATACCCATTTGGCGATAACCTAATTCCACAAATGCAAGACTAAAACCTTGACGAAAACGAATTTTTCCATCATAAATTGCATCATCAGAATAAGCTAAAGCACTTAGCTCCGCCCCAAATGAAAGGTCAGTCAACGGTAGTTCAAATTCTGCTGAAGCATAGAGCAATGGTAAAATTTCATCTATATCAGTTGTACTGGTATTAGTATCACTACTTACTTCAAGCTGACCATCAAATACTTTTATATCCAAGCCAACATCTACTGAAACCCAGTTATCTAAAATCTCATAATACAAAATCAGATCAACATGCGATAAATCAAGAGTTGTTTTAACATCTCCTGTAACAGCGTCAGACCCATCATCAAAAGTAACGCTTAAGTTATCTTTTTCTGATTGGTCTATATTTGTATATTTTATGCGTACATTAGGTATGACAGGTATAGGATGCTCTAAGGTAACAGCCACTTCAAAATTACTATCATCACCTAAGCCTAAATCATTTTCCGCATCAACAGTTGTACCGCCTGCGGTCACATCACCCCCCACACCCGCATACCAATAAGCTGCTTCGACACTACCACCGATAAAATCAGCATGAACTCCCACACTGGTTAACAATGCGATAGGGGCGAGTAATTTTGTGATTTTGTTCATTTTTTAATCCTTATTCTTTATAAACTAAATAGCGTTAGGTTAAAGAATAGCTGGTACTTGGAATTCTTAAAGTATTTAGTCAAAAGACATGCCTAATCGTCGTCCTACTTCTTCGTAAGTTTCGATCACACTACCCAGGCCTTGTCTAAAACGATCCTTGTCCATTTTGTTACGTGTTTCTTTATCCCAAATTCGGCAACCATCAGGACTAAACTCATCACCTAATATAATCTCGCCATCCAGTACGCCAAACTCTAATTTATAGTCAACTAGCAACATACCGGCGTCATCAAATATTTTTGACAAAATAGTGTTAACTTTATACGTCAACGTTTCCATTTCTTCCAACTGAGCTTTTGTCGCCCACCCAAATGATTCGCAATGTGACGGATTTATCATCGGGTCGTGAAGTGCGTCATTCTTTAAGAATAATTCAAACGTAGGCGGATTAAGTGCAAGCCCTTCTTCTACCCCTAAACGCTTCACAAGACTTCCTGCAGCATAGTTTCGAACCACGCACTCAACAGGCAGCATGTTTAAATTTTTAACGACACATTCTTTATCTGAAAGAAGTTCTACAAAGTGAGTAGGTACACCCTCTTTTTCAAGAAGCTGCATAATGAATGCATTGAATTTGTTATTCACCATTCCCTTTCGGTCTAACTGCTCAATCCTTTCGCCATCAAATGCAGAAGTATCATCACGGAATAACAAAATAAATTTTTTGGGATCATCTGTTGTATAAACAGATTTAGCTTTACCAGCATAGAGTTCTTTCTGCTTTTGCATGTAAACAAGGGCTCCTAATAGGATGATCTTTAATTTAAAAAATAGTAAAAAAAATGCATAGTGGCGACTAACACTTTTGTATAAAACTTACTGGCCACTTTAACTTTAACTAAGAAATATGTTCAAAAATAAGGTTTATTAATTCTTCTTCTTTTTCAACTTCAAACTGTGGGTTCAAAATTTTCACTCGAACAATTGTTTTACCTTCTTCTGTTTCTTCTAACTGAAGTGATATATTTTTTTCTGCACGTTTCTCAACTTCAGAACCACTGATATCATACCAAGCAGTCATATCCTCTTCTTGAATATAGCTAATGAAATACTTACCAATACTCCGATCAAAGTCCGAAACTAGAACCTCAGCAGACGAAAGAGCTTTGTTTATTTCGCTCCACGCACGATCAAACGATAATAGTAATTCAAGATAACCTTCACCTGAATCATCCTTAAGAAGCCTAACCCTAGACTCGCCTCCAATATCATTAGCTAGCAATGAATGCCTATTGTCGAGTGAGTCCGAAACAATATATTCACCAATTAGAGACAACATTGCTTGCTCAAGTTGCGCATTAACAGATATCTTCTGCCACTTATTTAATGAAGCATCTGCTTTTAATGCTCTTATTTGGAGCTCTGCCGTATTTCGTCGTATTCCCTGTTTTAATTTGGCTTGAAATATCACATCTTCAGTTAATTCAACGGGTTGAATAGACATAGTGAGCTCACTTTTTAATGATGAACTGGCTGAGGATATAAAGGGTTCTGTCACTAAGAAACCTTTCGATATTTCTTCATAGGCGACTTTGATCCCATGCTTTGCCCAAAAATAGTCAAGTAGCGGCCATACTTTTCCAGGCGCGGTGTACAATCTTAACCAAGTTTGTTTATTAACCGTTTCTATTGTAAATGGGTCGTTATTAATGGCTGCCGTCGCATTTGGCGGCTCTGGAAGCTCATATGTTTCCGGAATTGAGCGTTCATTTTCAATTTCGGGTATTGGGTATCGAGGTTTCAGCTTTATTGCTGAATAGCCCTCAGGTACAACCAGCGCTTGCCCTTTCTCAGCTTGCGCATATTCAGTCGACCTATCTTGAATAAATCCGCATGACGCCACACTTAAAAAAGAAAAAGCGAGCATACATCTAATAATACTTTGCATAATTAACCTTGGCTTTGCTTAAAGCAAATCTCTTCCGCGTAGAATGTCATTTACTTGCAATTGATATTTTTCATCCAACATTGTTAAAGGTAGACGAATCCCCTCTTGCATTAGCTTCATTTTCCAAAGCGCATATTTAACTGGAATCGGATTAGACTCTACAAAAAGATTATCATGCAAGGGCATTAAAGAATCGTTTAGGGCTGAAGCCTCAACAGCTTTACCCTCAGCAGCCAATTTACATAAGCTGCTCATTAGGCGAGGCTCTACATTCGCTGTAACGGATATATTCCCTTTAGCGCCCGCTAATATAAGTTCGAAAGCGGTGGGATCATCACCTGAAAACACTGAGATCTTACCGTTTAGTGCATTTATAAGCGATATGCCTCGTGCGATATCGCCCGTAGCATCTTTAATGCCACATATATTGGGTACATCGGCTAAACGTATTACCGTTTCATTCAACATATCGACTGCGGTACGACCCGGCACATTGTAGAGTATTTGATCAATCTCAACGGTTTCAGCTATTTTCTTATGGTGCTGGTATAAGCCTTCTTGCGTTGGCTTATTATAGTAAGGTGCCACAAGTAAGCAGGCATCAGCCCCATAGTTTTTGGCAGCTTGCGTTAACTCAATCGCTTCACTTGTAGAATTAGCCCCAGTTCCAGCAATGACAGGTATCTTGCCATTCACTTTTGCAACAACCCGTTTGATTACCTGGCAGTGCTCATCTGGATTTAAGGTTGCAGACTCACCTGTAGTTCCGACAGCAACAATCGCATCGGTTCCATTATTAAGATGAAATTCAATGATGGAATCTAAACTTTCCCAGTCTAAACTACCATCTGGGTGCATTGGCGTAACAAGCGCAACGATACTGCCTGCAATCATAGAACTCTCCAAAAATATATTTTTAATCAATCACGTATTTTAATGCTGTCAGGATGTTTAAACAAGTAAACAAACGCGTGATAATTCATTTGAAACAAGTATTTTGCTTGACTCGTTGAATTGTCGTAATACTCTAGAGGGTAAGTAATCATTTTTATACGCTATATTCACGACAAGGTGCCATTTTAATATGACTAATCAAAATTCAAATAAGCAAAATTATTTGGTAATTTCTTCAATTGGCACAGACCAACCAGGCATTGTTAATGAACTTGCCAAAGTCTGCTCATCAAATAGCTGCAACATTATTGACAGCCGCATGACCGTTCTTGGTGGTGAATTTGCAATTATGATGATGGTATCTGGCTCATGGGATTCAATCGCAAAACTTGAAAATACAATCCCCATAACGTCAAAAAGCTTAAACCTGACCACAACCATTAAACACACCGGCGAACGCTGCAACAAGCCAACGATAGCATATTCGGTTAATGTGGTTGCGTTAGACAACCCAGGTATTGTGCATGAGATTGCTCAATATTTCTCAAAGCAAAGTATCAACATAGACGACCTTCAAACAGGAACCTATAGCGCGCCACACACAGGTTCTCAAATGTTTAACCTCACAATGATCATTCGCATCCCTGCCAGCACACACATTGCTAGCTTGCGAGAAGAGTTTATGGATTTTTGTGATGACTTAAATCTCGATTCAATCATTGAACCTTTACGCTAACAACACTAAATACATTTTGAGAAAAGTAAAATGATAGAACTAAACAAGCCTTTACCAGAATTTTCTGCTCAAGCTACCTCAGAAACAACCGTTACAAACGCGTCAATAAAGGGCAAAAACGTTGTCATCTATTTTTACCCAAAAGACAGCACTCCCGGATGCACAACAGAAGGACAAGAGTTCCGAGACAATATCAATGCATTTAATGATGTAAACACGATCATTTTTGGTGTATCAAAGTGTTCAATGAAAAAGCATGAAAACTTTAAAGCAAAACAAAGCTTTCCTTTTGAACTAATAAGCGACCCTGACGAAACTTTTTGTAAACTTTTTGAGGTTATTAAACTAAAAAAACTTTATGGCAAAGAATATATAGGCATTGAAAGAAGCACATTTTTATTTGATAGCAATGGCATACTGAAAAAAGAATGGCGAAAAGTAAAAGTAAAAGGCCACGTTGCTGAAGTACTTGAAGCAAGCCAAGCATTATAGCTGCTTGGCTTTCATTGTACTTTAGTAATGACTAATCTAAAGCGAGCCTTCTAGGCCATGACGTCAATACAGCCTTAACCAAAGTTGCCAAGGGAATGGCAAAAAACACACCCCAAACACCCCAAACACCGCCAAAGAACAAAACGGATATAATGATAATTACCGGATGAAGATTAACCACTTCAGAAAACAACAATGGCACCAAAACATTACCATCTATAATCTGAATCACGAGAAATACCAACATAACGTAATAGAATTCTTCTTGAAAGCCGAACTGAAATAGCGCAATCATCATGACCGGTATTGTGACAAGCACAGCACCAATATAGGGTATTACAACAGACAGCCCAACCAAAATTGCAAGCAACGCACCGTAATTCAGCCCCATAAAGAGAAATCCTATATAGGTAACGCCTCCCACCACAACAATTTCAACGACCTTGCCTCTTACATAATTAGCAAATTGAACATTCATCTCATCCCAAACTTTTGTCATCAATACACGGTTTTTAGGAAGAACTCCTGCTATATCTGATAATAACTGATCCTTATCCTTCACAAAAAAGAACACTAAAATCGGTACAACAATAAAGTAAATCAGTATCGTTATCACCACCGGAAAGCTCTCAATTGACTGAGAAAGCAACCACTGACCGAAACCCGCAGCTTCTACCGTTACTCTTTGATATAAATTCTCCATTTCCTGAATACTTACAAACGCAGGATATTGATCCCTCAAAGCAAATATATAGGTTTTAAGTTCGTTAAAAATATTTGGAGAATCCTTAACTAAAGAAGATAATTGCCGCCAAACTAAGGGTAATAAGTAAAAAATAAAAGTAATCACGATTCCCATAAAAAAAGTAAAGGAAAGGTAAACCGCTAATGTTTTATTCACACCTTTTGAGTATAAATATGTCACCATGCCTTGCAATACAAACGCAAAGATAACACTTGCAATAACAGGCGCCATAATATCGCCCCACAAGACAACAAATAGCAAGCCAAAACCCAGTATAAGAAACAGTACAACCGCCTCTTCATCTGAGAAATACCGATCAACCCAAGCATGAAAAACCTTCAACATAAACAACCAAACCTAGAAAATATAAATAACAAAAATTTGCACAAGACAAATTAGGAACAACGAACAAACTAAAAATTTATGACAATACGCCTCACAGCAAGGTTATGCTTTTATAATATAGTATATAAATGAATCTTGCTCTAACCGCTCTTCCTCTAAATTATGACCCGTTAACGCTATAAAGGAAGAAAAGTCTCTGACCGATGCAGCATCAGTCGCAATCACTTTTAAGCACTCCCCAGACTTCATCACATTCAGCTGCCTTTTAGCTTTCAATAAGGGCATAGGACAACTGTCTCCCGATGCATCGACCAAGTAATCATAATTCATCATTTAACTTTCCAGAGAAGCGGATTTCGGATATGGTGTAGGCGGCTTGTAATCTTATATGAGCCACCCACGATTGCAAACTTTCAAACAGATTCATATAAATATACTGCTGCTGAAAGCCTTAATTTAAAATTAGAATCTGGCTTACAGCTACCGGGACAAACAACTAATTAATGAATAATTAATCATGAAATACCGCCTGATAACGCACTCTTTATTAATTTTTTTCGCCACATTAACTGGAACAAATACACACTCCAGTGAGCAATACGAAGAAGTAAATACCAATGTGCTAGCGCTACCTACCATAGGACACACATCTTCAACGCTAGTATCTATTGAGCAAGAGCGCAAACTAGGCGAAGCGTGGTTACGCTCTTTACGCGGACAAGTTAAAACCTTCGACAATCCCATTATCGAAGAATACCTCACACACCTAATTTACACATTGGCCCCCTATTCGACGGTTATTGACAGAGACTTTAGCCTGGTAATGGTTGATAGCCAAGCCCTGAACGCTTTTGCAGTACCCGGTAGTGTGGTGGGTGTAAATGCTGGATTGTTTATCCACGCCTTTTCTGAACAAGAGTTTGCTTCAGTTATTGCACACGAACTCGCACACCTAGGCCAAAGACACTACGCAAGACAATTAGAACAACAAGCCATCTCAACCCCGTTAACACTTGCAGGCATTCTAGCAAGCGTTGTCATAGCGGCCACAGCAGGATCCGATGCTGGCATTGCAGCACTGGCAGCAACACAAGCAATGAGCGTAGAAAACCAACTAGGTTTTTCACGGCAAAATGAACAAGAAGCAGATAGAATAGGCATTGCTACTATGTACAGAGCAGGTTTCAACCCAAGAGAAATGCCTGTTATGTTTGAACGAATGTTTCGTCAAACGCGCATTCAAAGTGCAAACATACCCGAGTACTTATCGACTCACCCGCTTTCAGAATCTCGAATTTCCGACACTAGAAACAGAGCAACACAATATAAGCTTAAAAAATATACTGACAATATTGAATACCATATCAGTAAAAACATAATCATTAGTCAGTATGCTGAGTCTAAAAACAGCGCATCCGACTATTTCAACTCCATCATCAAACAAGGCAATACGAATCAAGTTGATGCCGCTAACTTTGGCCTAGCTTACGCTCAATTGCAAAATTCACCCGCAGTATCGATTAAAATTCTTAAAAATCTAATCGCTAACGACCCTAATCGAATATCATTCATAGTAACTTACGCAAAAGCGCTAAACTACAACAAACAAAGTAAACTCGCGATCACAACACTTCAGTCCGCATTAGAAAGAAACCCTGACAATTACCCAATTCTCGATACGCTCGCAGAGATTTACTTGGCTAATGACTTGATTCAAGAATCCGAGGAGTCCTTAAAAAAGCTCGTAAGAAAATACCCACTTAACACGAGACTATGGTACGCATTGGCAGAAGTTCATGGCCTAGCCGGCAATATTGTTAGCCTACATCAAGCGCGTGCGGAGTATTTCTTCCTGACTAACCATATGGATAATGCAATAAAACAACTTAAACTAGCCATGCAAAAAAGCAAAGACAACCAACAAAACTCATCATTAATACAGGAACGATTGGACGAAATTTATTGGGTGCAAAAGAACCCTGTTTTTTAAGGTATGAGAGGCAAGAAAATGGATCAGATTTTTTTCTCAATTGCTCTTTTATAACAAGGGCGACTAATCAGAGCTCAATATAAACATCTATTTATACTAAGCTCTAGGAGCCTGACCGAGAACTGCGACCGTCACGAGGGAAAGTTAAATTGAGGCAGTTTTTAGGTTAAATTGAAGAGAATAGTTGTTCTATTTAACGAGATTTAGCATGGAAAATGACGAATTTAGCTTTTCCGCAATAGGTTCGTCAGTTCTCGGTCAGGCTCCTGGACACTTACTCCTGAACTAAGACTTAAAATCCAACATTCGGCGAAGCGGCTTAAGAGCAGCTTCACTTAAACCAGCATCAACATGCACCTCATTTTCACCCGTCAAAAGTGATTCATAAATATTTTCTAAGCCATTCATCGCCATCCATGGACAATGCGCGCAACTTCTACAGGTTGCGCCCGATCCAGCCGTAGGGGCTTCAATAAATGTTTTATCAGGTGAAAGCTGCTGCATCTTATAAAAAATGCCGTTGTCAGTCGCTACAATAAAGGTATCGTTTGGTAATGATTGCGAAGCCTGTATTAACTGAGTAGTTGACCCGACAGCATCCGCTACTTCTATCATACTTTGAGGTGACTCTGGATGAACTAGCACCGCAGCATCTGGGTAAATACGCTTTAACTCACTAATTCCTTGCCCCTTAAACTCCTCATGCACAATACAAGAGCCATTCCACATTACCATATCAGCACCTGTTTGGGCCTGAATATAGCCCCCTAGATGCTTATCAGGCCCCCAGAGAATCTTCTCTCCCTTTCGATCAAGATACTCAACGATCTCCAAAGCAATACTAGAAGTAACAACCCAGTCAGCTCTGGCTTTTACTGCAGCGGAAGTGTTGGCATAAACAACAACGGTATGGTCTGGGTATTGATCACAAAAGGCCGAAAATTCTTCGACTGGACAACCAATATCTAGTGAACAGGTTGCTTCTAATGTTGGCATTAAAATTCTTTTTTCAGGACTAAGAATTTTAGATGTTTCGCCCATAAACTTAACGCCAGCTACCACCAAGGTTTCAGCCGAATGGTCTCGTCCAAAACGAGCCATTTCAAGAGAGTCGGAAACGCAGCCCCCTGTTTCTTCAGCTAAAGATTGAATAACATGATCAGTATAATAATGCGCTACTAGCACTGCATTTTTAAGCTTTAGCAAATCTTTAATTTTAGCTTTAAGCTCTAATTGCTTAATAGCATCAATATCTTTTGGTATCAGCTTGTGAGCTATATGCTCCTGAACTAATACCCTATCTTCAATTGTACTCATTAAATTACTGCCTAGTATCTTTGAAAAATTAGAATAATATAAAAGGCCACTGCAAAAAAGGCAAAATATAAGTTGAATTTTTTTATTTGAATGACTACAACACAAAAGCTAGAGGAAGTTTAGCGGCAGTAATCTATTTGATAAATTATAATGGAGATGAATACACGTTGGAAATAAATTGGTGGGTCGTGCGCGATTCGAACGCGCGACCAATTGGTTAAAAGCCAACTGCTCTACCAGCTGAGCTAACGACCCACACTTCCTTTAAAGCAAACAGCCTCAAAAGAGAAAACGTGCAACCGTAATATAAATATACTACGAATGATATTGAAAAATTGGTGGGTCGTGCGCGATTCGAACGCGCGACCAATTGGTTAAAAGCCAACTGCTCTACCAGCTGAGCTAACGACCCACACATCTTTTAAAACTAAGAGAGCTTTAAAAGACAAAACTTATAACCATAATTAAAACTTAACTATGAGCATTACTGAAATTGGTGGGTCGTGCGCGATTCGAACGCGCGACCAATTGGTTAAAAGCCAACTGCTCTACCAGCTGAGCTAACGACCCTGATAAGAGGCGCACATAGTAATGGATTTAGAAAAAATAACAAGCGCTTTCTAAAAAATATTACAACTTTTAAAAAGCACTAAAATATTTATAAAAATACAAAATATTTCAAGAACTTACCTATTAATTTTATAACTTTTGGCTAATTTAGCCGCCGTACTTTCAGGGAATTTTAACTGAACCTCATTCAAGTACTGCTCTGACTTAGCAGGATCCTGCAAGCGATCATAACTAACACCCAACTTGAATAAGGCATCAGGCGCCTTACGATGCATAGGAAAAGCACTCACCACCACAGAGAATGCCTGCTTAGCCTGCTCAAGCTGCGGTAAAACCAAATACACCTCACCTAACCAGTAATAAGCATTTCCTGCGAGATCCCCTTCAGGATAGTGCTCAATAAAAAGATGGAGGCGCTTAATCGCTTCCTCAAAATTCTTATCTTTAATCGAACCATATGCTTGCTGATACTCTCTTTTTTGAGCCTCAGAAGGTAAAGATTGATTAGCTGCAGATGATTTTGGCACCACTGTTATCGACTTATTAGGATTTAAACTAATTTTCTCGCTAGTAGCTACCGACCCAAGAACCGGAATAACAGTCGTTAGTAGTGATGAACCAATCGCAGAAACGGAAGCAGACTTTACACTAGGGACATTGCTAATTTTTTTGCTTAAATCTAAAACTCTTGAATCTATATCGCGATATCTATTTTTACCGTCAAGCTTAAGACGATGAATTTGATTACCCTGCTCTTCTAGCATCCCTCTCAAATATCGAACTTCTTGTTGCAACCGCTCCAACATAAAAAACAGTTCAGAATTACCCGATGACACCTGATTTTGAGTTTTATACACCTTAGATGATTGCATGGGATCAGTAGAGCTCGCTGCGACTAACTGATTTGGCGTCGCCTCAGCTTTTGACTGAAAAATCAATGTTTTAGCATTCGTAGTCGTGATTATGGACAACAAAAGCGCTAATAAAAAAACAGGCCGCATCATATAATGATACAGCCCCTTTTTGCTTCTAATAAAATACATTATTAATTAAGCTCTATCTTACTTATATTCAATATAAACGCGTCTATTCTGAGACCATGCGGCATCAGTATGTGCGTTATCTGCAGGACGTTCTTCACCATAGCTTACTACTTCAATTTGTGATTTAGAAACACCATTTACCGCTAGGAAGCTAGCAATTGAGTTTGCACGACCCTCACCTAACGCGATGTTGTATTCTTTGGTACCACGTTCATCACAATGCCCTTCCAAAACAATTTTTGTTGCTGGATTTGCAGATAAAAACGCGGCATGAGCAGCTAATGAAGCACGTGCTTCAGCTTTAACGGATGATTGATCAAAATCAAAATAGAACGTACGGACTTCTCTTAATGCAGCTTGCTCTTTCATAGCCGTTTCAGCTGCATTCATTGCAGCTAAATCTTCAGCACTTACTTCAGGCTCTTCAGGTGCACCATAAGTACTTGTTCCATCTGTAGCGCCATCGTTCGCATCACCTTCATCCATACTACCCGTATCAGGACCTAAGTCTTGATTTTCGTCTTGTGTATCCATGCTTTCACAACCTGTCAATATAAGGCCTGAAAGTAGCAATGCAGTTATGGGCTTTAGCGAATCAAATTTCATTTTCTTACCTTTAAGTGGTTATTAGCGTATTAATACGGATTAATAGTTATATAAATGGTCACATGAAGCTTACCCGATGACCAAAAAAACACAAGACGCAATTATATAAATTTAGTTTAATACTCATACTTTAAGGTATAAATCCATAAAAATTGTTAGTTTAAGAATGGCGACCAAGCAGGTTCTCGCACATCACCACTCTTTGAGGGTAAAAAGTACTTCGAACCACCGTCAACCGAAACAACTGCCAATACTGAATTTTCCCCCCTTAATGTTGAATAAATAATCATTCGACCGTTTGGAGAAACGCTGGGGGATTCATCTAGTGAGGTTTTCGACGTTAAAATTAACTGCTCTTCTGTTTCCATATCGATGGCTGCAATATGAAACCCCCCGTTAGATTGGTGCACGTAATATAACGATTTTCCATCACTGCTAAATCGTGGCCTTGCATTATAATTGCCGACGAAGGTTAAGCGTACAGGTTTTTTTTCTTTGATACTCATACGGTAAACTTGAGGTTTTCCACTTCGGTCACTGGTAAATACAACCTCTTTACCATCTGGAGACCAACTTGCCTCGGTATCAATACCATAATGATTAGTCAATCGATTTAACTTATTAGTAGAAAGGTCGTATGCGTATATTTCTGCATTGCCATCTTTCGAAAGTGTCATCACCAGAGATGAGTCATCAGGTGACCACATTGGCGCACTATTCAAACCTTTGAATGACGTTACTTTACGTTGATGCCCTGACCTGACATGTTGAATATATATGGCAGGCCGTCCAGAATGAAAAGAAGAATACGCTAAGTGCTGGCCATCATTCGACCATGATAATGACAGCATTGGTTCATTACTTTTAAACAACACATAATCATTCTTACCATCAGCATCCGCGACATGAAGCTTGAACTCTCGCTTCTTTTTGGTTAATTGTACAACGGTTATATACGCAATTTTTGTTGAAAACACACCCCTGACACCGGTAATCGTCTCATAAACCGCATCACTTATTTTATGCGCTAACTTTCTCAAGCCCTTAGGACCCGCAGATAAAACTTCGCCTAAGACTCGCTTCTGACTTAGCACATCAATCAACTCATACGAAATTTCATATTTTTTTGAGTACTCAGAATACTTTGACTGACCAATCAATACGTAACTCTGCCCTAGCATGCGCCAGTCACGAAAATGCACTTGATCAAATTTTTCAGGAAGACTAAGCATTTTACTGTTAGGCAAGGTATCAAAATCACCACTTCGCTGCAGGTCATTAGCTACGATACGCGACACATCGTAAGGCACGGCAAAGCCACCTTTATTTGCAAACGGCACGACAGCAATTGGTAAAGCTGATTCAGCCCCCTTTGTTATTTCTATATAAAGTTCAGCATGTACATTTGAAAAAAACAAAAAAAAACTTAACAAAACAAACTTAAATCGCATACTTTCCTCTTTAACAATTAAGCTCTCCATAACAAAGTTATGGAGAAATAAAACCCATACGTATTGATCTAAACTCACGATCAACTAAAACTTGATCATCAGGCAACGGAAAAACATTAACGCCTTTGACAGCATTGATCGCTGCACGGTCCAATGCGTCAGACCCACTACTTTTAAGTATATTCACAGATAGAAGCTCTCCATTTGAAAACAACTTTATCCTTAGACTAACTTTTAGACCCTGCGTTTTCGGAGGAAAACGAAGCTTTCGCTGTATCTTAAGTCTAATAATATTAGTATATTTATCAATTTCATCTAACTCTTTCTCCTGAGCAGCTTGCTGCCTAGCAGACAATGCTTTGGCTGCTTGCTCTAATTCGTACTGCTGCTCTAAATCTGCTTCAGCTTGAAGCATTTTGTCTAATAAACGCTGCTCACGCACTTTACGTTTCACTAATTCATCTTTCTTTTTTTCTTCCTTTAAACGCTCCAACTCTTTTTGCTCAGTTGCCTTTTGCTGCTTCTCTTTTTTGATGCGTTCTTTTTTCTCTTTCTCTTTTTTTTGTATGAGAATCTTCTTTTTTTCAGCCGCTTTGCGCTTTGCTTCTACTTTCTTTTTCGCGACCGTTTCTTTTTTCTTAAGGTCTTTTTTTCTTTTTAATTCTTTCTTTCTTTTTAATTCTTTTTTTTGTGTTTTTTGTTTCTCTAATATTTTTTGTTTATCATCTATTTTTTTTTGTTCAGACTCGCGCTTAGAACGCAACGTTTTTAACTCATCTAGGCTAATCACTCGAGCTTGCACACTATTTGGGATAACACTCAACTTTACTGGTTCACTACTTTGCCAACTTAACAGTAGCATTGAAAATAAGATAATATGCAGCAATAAGCTAGCAAATAAGAAGCGCTTATCTTTTGTTGAATAAATTGACTTTAATGCCTTTAACAATAAGCCTATTTTTGTTTCTTTTGTGGCGTGTTTTTTCATGGATCTTCAGTAATTAGTCCAACGCCATCCGCACCAGCTTCCTGGAGCGAAGACATTAGAGAAACCACTGCCCCATATTCAACATGCTTATCTCCGCGAAGAAGAACACTCGTTCCGGGCTTCTGTTCAAGAATTACTTGCACTTTACCGATCAAAATATCTAATGCTAACGGCTTGCCTTCAGACGCACTCATTTCTAGGTAGTAAGCACCGTTAGAATCAATCGAAACTATAATTGGCTCTTGGTTTTTTTCGGTTTTTACAGGAGAAGATTCCAATTTTGGTAAATCGACTTTAATCCCCTGAGTCAGCATCGGAGCGGTTACCATAAAGATAATCAACAACACCAACATGACATCAATATAAGGGACCACGTTAATGTCCGACATTGCTTTTCGTTTAGTTCTCGCCATTTTCACATATCACTTTATAAATATTTTTTAATCAGTAGGCACTCATGTAAAACTACTCGTTACTCACTTTTTGACTGTTTATTAGAATGGACATTTCGATGAAGAATACTGGTAAATTCATCGGTAAAGGTTTCATAGGCGCTATAGAGACTATCCGATTTTGCCGAGAAACGGTTATAAGCAATAACCGCAGGTATCGCAGCAAACAAACCCATAGCAGTCGCAATAAGCGCTTCTGAGATGCCCGGTGCAACTGTCGCTAAAGTTGCTTGCTGTTGCTGCGCTAGACCTAAGAAAGAGTTCATAATCCCCCATACGGTTCCAAACAAGCCAACATAGGGACTCGTTGAACCGACCGTTGCCAAAAAAGACAAATGAGAATCTAAACGCTCACTTTCGCGCGATAATGCAACACGCATTGCACGCTGAGTTCCTTCCATGACGGCGGCACGATCAATTTTTTCTTGCTGCTTTAAACGATTAAACTCTTTAAACCCCGCCTTAAAAATCAACTCTAAACCAGCGCGACTTTGACCATTACTCGCATCTTTGAATAGTTGATTCAAATCCATTCCAGACCAAAAACGCTCTTCAAACACCAATTGTTCTCGCTTTGCGGTTTTGAAAAAAGTACTTCGTTGGAATATAAAATACCAAGACACCACCGATGCCAAAAACAAAGAGAACATGACTAGTTGAACAATTAAGCTCGCATCAATAATCAAACCAATAATGGAAATTTCTTGTTCCACTTTAAACTCCAAAAATAATTTATATAAATTTAAATATTAGATAACTGTGATGAGCTATCTAGTCTTTTTAACAATTCAATAGGCAACGCTCTTGGTTTTCCAGTATCTAAGTGAACACAGGCAACCTTCACACTCCCTTCTACTAAAATTTCACCTAAACCATTCTCTACTTTTTGCTCAAAAAGCATAAACGTGCGACCTTTTGCCTTAATTTTGGCATAAACATTAATAACTTCGTCTAATTTAGCAGGACGTAGGTACTTCAGGTCGAGACTATGCACGACAAAGTTTATGTTATCTGCCATACAAGCACGCAACTCAAAATCTAAAGTACGTATAAATTCTGTCCGTGCCCGTTCAAAATACTTTAAATAGTTTGCGTAAAATACAATACCACCCGCATCCGTATCTTCAATGTAGATACGGATAGGTAAATAGAATTCAACCGATTCAGACATTATGATAGGTCTTCATGATTTGGCGCTTTCATACCAAAATGCTGCCAAGTTTTCTCCGTTGCCATTCGTCCACGCGGCGTCCGTGTCAAATAACCTTGTTGTATCAAATAAGGCTCCAAGACATCCTCAATAGTGCCACGTTCTTCACTAATTGCAGCCGCCATGCTTTCAACGCCAACAGGCCCACCCGCAAAGTTTTCAATGACCGCCAATAACAAGCGTCGATCCATATGATCAAAACCACTTGCATCTACTTTAAGCATGTTCAAAGCTAAATCGGCAACTTCTTTGCTTAATACACCATCCGCTTTTACTTCGGCATAGTCCCTAACGCGACGCAACAGTCTATTTGCTATCCGTGGCGTCCCTCTTGAACGACACGCAATTTCTTTCGCCCCATTGGGGTCAATTTTTAAACCTAATAATTGGGCTGATCGTGCCACAATCGATGTTAAATCCTTATTATTATAAAACTCAAGACGCTGCACAATGCCAAAGCGATCACGCAAAGGAGATGTTAACAAACCCGCTCTTGTCGTCGCTCCGACCAAGGTAAAAGCAGGCAACTCCAACTTAATTGAGCGTGCGGCAGGCCCTTCGCCTATCATAATATCTAGCTGGTAATCTTCCATTGCCGAGTAGAGTATTTCTTCTACATTTGCACTTAATCGGTGTATTTCATCAATAAAGAGTACGTCGCCTTCTTCCAAGTTCGTCAGCAAAGCCGCTAAATCACCTGCTTTTTCAAGCACTGGACCGGAGGTCGATTTAATATTTGTATCGAGTTCATTCGCAATAATGTGTGCTAGCGTAGTTTTACCCAATCCAGGCGGGCCAAAAATCAAGACATGATCTAAAGCCTCCTCACGTTGCCTAGCGGCGCGAATAAATATATCCATCTGCTCTCTAACAGCAGGCTGGCCAACATAGTCTGCGAGTGTTTTTGGACGAATAGCTCTATCTTGAATTTCCTCTCGACCTGAACCACTAAACTCAGACTGTGGATTTACTTGAGGAGAGACTAGGCGATCTGCTTCAATCATTCATTAACCTAAATAGTTGTTCGAATTTATTATTTAATCGAAGATGCTTTAGTTTACCCATCAGCCAGCTAGACAACAGTTACCATTGTGTTAGGCAAGCTTTTGCACCAAAAGCAACCATAAATTACATCATATGCTTTAACGCGGCTTTAATGAGACCCTCAACAGTTTGCCCGCTTTGCTTACAAGATTTGATTGATTTTGAGGCGGCCTGCGGCTTATAACCCAAAGCAATCAGCGCGGCTTCGGCCTCATCTTCAACGGATGCAGCACCAAGTGAAAAAGATAAAGTATCTAGGGCCGACAATGCAGGTTCTGCTGCTAATATTGATTTAACTTTATCTCTGAGTTCAATCAATAAACGCTCGGCTGTTTTTTTACCGATACCCGGTAATTTAACTAAGGTCGCTAAATCATCCGCTTGAACGCATCTAATTAAAGACACCGTATCAAGACCAGAAAGAATCGCTAAGGCGACTTTCGGACCAACGCCATTCACTTTAATCAGCACACGAAACATTTCACGATCTTGTTTTTTTAAAAATCCATAAAGAAGTTGTGCATCCTCTCTGACTACAAAATGCGTGTATAGTTGCACCTTATTTCCAATTTCTGGCATATCGAAAGACGTGGTAATAGGCACCTCAACTTCATAACTCAAACCATTCACGTCAATCAGCGCTTGGTGCGTATTTTTTTCTTCTAACACACCGCTAATTTTTCCAATCATATTTTGACTACCATTATTGTTATCTTTTGAGTTAATGCTGCGCAAGATCTCACGACGAGAATTTTAAGCCATACTTTACTTAAGACGCCCTCGACGACTATGCGATGCACCTGTTACTTTCATAAGAACTTGTTGCGTATGTGCATGACACAATGCAATTGCCAGCGCATCCGCAGCATCAGCTTGTGGATCACCTTCTAGCTTAAGCATCTGTTTCACCATGTGCTGCACTTGTGTCTTTTCAGCACCACCATTGCCTACTAGAGCTTGCTTCACTTTTCTAGCAGAATATTCACTTACAGGGAGCTGGCAGTTTACAGCAGCCACAATGGCAGCACCTCTAGCCTGCCCCAGCTTTAATGCTGAACTCGCATTCTTTGCTAAAAAAACTTCTTCTATCGCAAATTCGTTGGGGCCAAACTGTTGAATAATTTGCGTCACACCCTGAAATATAACATGAAGCCTTTCAGCTAATTGATCACTCTTTAAACGAATACAGCCACTCGCAACGTATTCAGCGCGACTATTCTCATAGCGAATCAAGCCGTAACCAGTAATTCTTGATCCAGGATCAATACCTAATATAAGAGACAAAGAATAAAACTCGGTTGTTAAGGGTGAACAAATCAGCAAGCTTACCCGTTTTTGTCGAATAGGTGAATATCAATTACGTCAATTAAAACATCACTACTATGAAGCACTAAACGATAAAACCATAAAACTTTCTAGCATTCGACCAACAGATCTGCTCAGCCGCTTTTTTACCTAAACGCGCCATCAAATCGAAAAGGTGTTGATCCTCAAAAGCCAATGGCGCGCGCGTCGAAGGCAGGTCTGTCCCAAACATCAAAGCCTCAGGATTAATACGATATAGCTCGCTCACCAAATCTAGCGCATCAAAATCTATACGCCCAAAGCCAGAGGCTTTTACCTTTACGCCCTGCGCTACAAATTCTTTAAGCAAAGGAATTCCGCTTTTATCTAGACCAAGATGATCAATGCATACCGCTGATAGTTGACATAACTTAGGCTTTAGGACTTCTAGCGCTCGATGATCTGCATAAAGTTCCACATGCCAATTTACAAGTTCATAAACTCGATCAGCAAAATAACTTAATTCAATGATTGATTCTGAACCACCACGACGAACGTTAAAACGAACCGCCCTAACCCCTCGCTCATTGAGTCTTAAAATTTCTTCATCAGGGACATTAACGGGTAATTGTGTCACCCCAACAAAACTATCACCCAGCGCATCTAAAGCACTTGTTAAATAGCTTTGATCAAACTGCTGAAAAGAACCAGAAACCACCGCGCCAGATTGAATATTAAGCTGTGCGACTCGTTTAATGTATTGCTCAACGGAAAATTCATCCGGTATAAAGCCGTTATTTTCGTAGAGTGGGAATCGAGGATCGATAATATGAAGATGACAATCAAAAATATTCAACGATAAACCTCATTAAAATGCCTAGAAAGAACAAAATATAAACAACTTAGTGAAGTTTATCTAAATAATGACTAAATTTGCTTAGAATAATTTTACAAATATTTTTTGAATGATAAGATGCTGAAACTTAATTGTAACCCGCCCTTAGCTCAGCTGGATAGAGCGGTCCCCTCCTAAGGGACAGGCCGGTGGTTCGAATCCACCAGGGCGGACCATTTCGCGGTTACTATCACCGCACATAACCTTTCAAATAATTGCAATAAAAATAAAATCACATTCATTGATAAAATCAATATAATTTCAAATATTTAGCGACAACTCAACATCTAAAAAAAGTTTTAATGATACGTTCAACTTTCTGATTTAAAGGTCAAGATTGTCGAGCACTTTATGACGTTTGAGATATCCACTTACAAAAGGAATTTCAATTAATAGATAGGTCACTAAGGTAAACCAGAACCAGTTTACAGATGCAATAAGCAGATCAAACTCATAGTCATTTCCCCAAAACAAGGAACCCGCTATGGTTAAAGCTATGGCTGATGCAATTAAATCATTAAGTGCAATTTTATTGAGATTTGATCCAGCTACACTAGGATAAATAAATAAATAGCCAACACACAAAATGGTTAGATTTAAGCTGATGATAATAAATTCGGGCTGCATAGTACTCTCATATCGTTTAACTAGTCTACTAAATCAGAAGACCGTAAAGACACAAATCATACGCTTTATCATACTGCTAAACACTTCGATTAGAATATATTTCAGTGATCAATATTATGGATAACCCCAAAGTAATTTTTTACTTTTTAATATTTTCTATTAAAAATCACTTTCTATATTTAAAACACAAGATACAGATCATAAAGCAAGAGACCTTAAGTTAGCGGCCTCCTTAAATATCTGCCTCCACCAGATAGATCAACATAAAAAAAGGCCACCTCAAATGAGGCAGCCTTCCTTTTAGATAATCAG
>JBLHVH010000034.1:0-21944 GCA_047628385.1 Oleiphilaceae bacterium | reverse complement strand
TAGGTGTCATTGCTGGTTTTGCTGCTATTTTAGGCGGAAACTATCTAGATGGCGGGCATGTTAGCTCTTTGTTTAATGGTCCTGCGGCTTTGATTGTTATTGGCGGCACTGTTGCTGCAATTTTATTACAAACACCTTTTAATGTGCTTAAACGCGGTTTATCTATGCTACGTTGGGTGTTTATGCCTCCCTATGTATCAATGGATGATGGTATTGAAAAAGTGATATCTTGGAGTATGCGAGCCAGGAAGGATGGGCTACTAGGCTTAGAGGCCGTGGTTGAAAAAGAGAGTGAGCCCTTTTGTCAAAAAGGGCTGCAGTTACTGGTAGATGGCTCAGAGCCAGATGTTATCCGTAATGTTTTAGAGCTAGATTTAATTTCTAAAGAACGATACGACCTTAGCTCTGCAAAAATTTATGATGGCATGGGTGGGTATTCTCCTACTATCGGAATTATTGGTGCTGTGATGGGCTTGATTCATGTGATGAGTAATTTAGCAGACCCATCGTCTTTGGGTTCCGGAATCGCAACAGCCTTTGTGGCGACTATTTACGGTGTAGCTTTTGCAAATATGCTGTTATTTCCTATTGGTAGTAAGTTAAAAGCTCTGGTTTTAAAGCAGTCTCAATATAGAGAAATGTTAATTGAAGGCTTGGTATCTATCTCAGAAGGCGAAAACCCTAGATCAATTGAGCTTAAATTACGTGGGTTTATTCCATAAATTTCAACATGCTATCTAAAATACTATGCGCAGAAAAATAGAAGAAGAACCTGATAATGCTGAGCGTTGGTTAGTATCGTATGCTGACTTTATTACGTTATTGTTTGCTTTTTTTGTTGTTATGTATTCGATATCTTCTGTCAATGAAGGTAAATATAAGGTTTTATCACAAAGCCTAGAAGGCGTTTTTAATGGCTCTCCAAAAACAGTTAAACCTATTCAGGTTGGTAAAATTACACCGCGATCAGAGTCAGAATCTGCGGGAGACTCGAAAGTAAAACCAATATTTCTTCTACCAGAGCCTTTAGCAAAAGAAAAAATTAAAGACGATGCTGAAAACCTTCAGTTAGAGAGTCTTGCGGGTGAGTTTGAAAAAAGCTTTGAAGACTTAATTTATGAAGAGAAAATTAGCGTTAAGTTGGACGATGATTGGATAGAAGTTTCGCTAAACGATACGGTGATTTTTAGTAGTGGTGGTGTTGAACCTATTTACGAAGCACTTGCTGTTATTGAAAAAATAGCTCGAATTATGTCAGCACATGACAATGCAATGTTGGTTGAAGGCCATACTGACAATGTTCCAATTAGAAGTTCTGCCTACCCCTCAAACTGGGAGCTTTCAGCCGCACGAGCGGCTTCTGTTGTTAGATACTTAGCATTGGAAGGCATTGCCGCAGATAGAATGGGAGCGATGGGTTATGGAGAGTTTCAGCCAGTTGCCCGCAATGACACCGATGTAGGAAAACGAAAAAATCGTCGAGTTATCTTATTAATATCCAAGGGTAAGGATATTCGTGAAAGTTTACTCAAGTAAACTTTTCGTAGTGCTTTCTCAAACACTTCTGTATTCATTTCTTAAAATCACTTAACCTTGTCAGGTTATTTAAAGCGTTAGAGTATATGCGTTTTAAGGTTTCTTTTTTTATCATTTTTTAGTAATGATGAACTGGCATAACTTGTGCTTGTACCTGTTTAACTAATCTTAAAAGGCAGAATTCCGGCAATTAATTTCCGATATTTAGTCTTGCACTCAACAATGTTGTGTCTTACTTGGACAGATAAATTTTGAAGGCTGTTTACATTAATTTTTTAGGGGTTATAACGTGAGAATCTGGGGAATTGCAAACCAAAAAGGTGGGGTAGGAAAAACCACAAGCGTCGTCTCTCTAGGTGGGCTATTAGCTCAAGAGGGTAAGCGTGTTTTGGTAATGGACCTTGACCCGCATGGGTCATTAACCAGTTATTTTAAATACGACCCTGATACGATTGAGCAGAGCGCATTTGATTTATTTATGCATAAAGGAAAAGTACCTGATGGTTTACCAGAGCAATTGATTACCTCTACCTCTTGCGATGGCTTAGACTTAATGCCTGCTTCAACTGCGCTGGCTACATTAGAACGCCGTATGGTGGGTGTCGATGGTATGGGTCTTATTATATCTAAAACCTTAGCACTGCTGTGGGATCAATATGATTATGTTTTGATTGATAATTCTCCTTCATTGGGTGTATTAATGATTAATTCTTTAGCGGCAAGCCAGCAATTGATTGTGCCTGTGCAGACAGAGTTTTTGGCAATAAAAGGCTTGGAGCGTATGATGCATACTTTAAATATGGTAATACGTTCGCAAAAAAGTAACTTACGGCATTTGATCTTACCGACTATGTTCGACCGTCGAACTCAAGCATCAACTCAAAGCTTAAGGACGATCAAAAGTACCTGGGGTGACGATGTATGGAAATATGCAATCCCTGTTGATACTAAGTTTCGAGATGCGAGTATGCATGGCCTGGTACCGTCTGCCCACGATGCCGAAACACATGGTGTTCGTGCGTATAAGAAGCTACTTCAGAATCTAAAAGATATGAATAATGGAAATGTTTAAAAATATTTTGCTTAGGTGATGTCATGATAAAAAAACATGAATCAAACAAGGAAGAATTAAATCGCACCGATGCGCTGATTAATGACTATTTATTAGATGTATTTGGTGAAGTAACTGTGAGTGAACTTACTGAAACAGTGTCTATATCTACGTTTTTTAAGGATGCATCTAGCGATGAAAATCCTCTAAAAGATGTCGCGATCTTAGTGACGTCAATTCAACATAATTGTTACCTAGTACCAACGATAAAATTACTGTCTTCGAATGCGGCAAATGAAAGTTACTCTCAACCGCAGGCGGTCTTAATTTTATTGAATGCTTTATATTTTCTTCGTCGACCCTTATCTCCACGAGTCAGGCAGTGCTTCTTAAATTTAGCTGAACAAGTGATCGATGATTATCAATTTGTATCATTTAAGCATCGAATGACGCGTCAGGGTGTTTTTGCGTGAAGTCTGATGATCCAGATAAGCCAAGCAACGCTCAATCAGCGATGCTTGATTACTATGATGATATGTTAGGGTCGCTATCAAGCGACCCACTGCAAGAGCGTGTGCAGCAAGAGCTTGCAGTAAAAGTTCTTTCGTCATCTTTGAATAAAAAGGCACACTCTCCTCAAGTGTCTTTTCAACAAAAGTTAGTGCCTAAACCACTCTTACCAAGTAAGAAAAGACAGGCTAAAAAATTACCCTCTACTTATTATAAAGACGTGTACGAAGAAAAATTTAAGGCTGAGATTGTTGCGCCACTAATTATTTCTGCTGCTTTTCCTAAAATGGCACCAAAAAAAGAAGTTGAGCCAAACCAAAGTGCAGCAGAAATTAGTATAACGGCTAAAGATGTGTTGATTGAATCTGTTGTCATAGCAACAGAAATTAAAGAGGTAGAGCTAGAAGTAACAAAAATCACACCAAAACCTTCTATACCGACAGCCAATATCGTAAGTAAAACGTCGGCAATACTAATTAGTGAACAGGCTAAAAGTAACAAAGTAGTATTAGCTGATAAGTCCTTATCTGAGAGAAAGCAATCTTCTATTCTAGATTCAAACCTAGAAAGTCAAAATAAAGATGCTTTAATTAGTGCTCAGAATAACAGTACAGACAGTGACTCGAAATACCCGGCGTTAGGTGCTTTTGCAGCGAATGGTCGTCCAGAGTGGGCTCAAGAACGATTTGAATGCCTTTTATTTTCGGTTGCAGGGCTGCAACTAGCCGTTCCGCTTATTTCATTGGGGGCGATTTACAAAATTGAGAGTAATTTCACGCCGCTTGTAGGGCGTGCGAGTTGGTTTATGGGCTTATATCGTCATGATGAGCGTAACATACGTGTTGTCGATACGGCTCAACTGGTGATGCCTTCACGTGTAGATAGTACGACAAGAGAAAATTATAAGTATATCATTCGTCTAGGGGGTAATAATTGGGGCATAGCCTGTGATTCTGTTCAAGAGTCTATTCAGCTTGAGCCAGAGGCCGTGAAATGGAGAACAGAGCGGAGCAAGCGAGCATGGCTCTCCGGAACTGTGATCGAGCATATGTGCGCTTTAATAGATGTTGATGCGCTGACTTCTATCCTAAAAAAAGAAGCCATGTCGAAGCATTCGTCATTTAATGGATAACTACAGACCTATTTTTTTTGTTTTTAAAGCAATAAATAAGTGGCATAGATTGTGCGATGCTCTATATTAAATGGATAGTGTGTTAATTTTTTGACGTGCATCGATCCATAAGCTTTTTAGAGGTTTTAATAATGGCATCAAATACAGGCCACAGCAGCCAAGCTGCTGATGATCCAATACTACAAAATGTCACCTTTCGCCTAGCGGAAGAAACGTATGGTATTAATGTAATGCAGATCCAAGAGGTTCTGCGGTACACAGAAATTGCGCCGGTCCCTGGCGCACCAAGTTATGTTTTAGGCATTATCAATTTAAGGGGTAATGTCGTAACGGTCATAGACACTCGCGCCCGTTTTGGTTTACCGAGTGCCGACATTACCGATACTACGCGTATTGTTGTGCTTGAAATTGATAGCCAAGTCATCGGTATTCTTGTCGATTCAGTCGCTGAGGTTGTTTATATCAAACACTCCGAAATGGAGACTGCACCCAATGTAGGAAATGATGACAGTGCTCGTTTTATCCAAGGTGTTTGCAATAAGAATGGTGAACTGATCATACTTGTTGAATTTGAAAAAATGTTATCTGAAGAAGAATGGGGCGATATGGCGTCATTCTAGCTATTCTTGGAGTTGTTATGTCTTTTACGTATTTAGTGCCGGTGATTTCTATTGTGTTAGTTGCTTTGTTAGCTATTTACACCTTAGGGATAAAGCGATCAATTTCTAAGACTGAGAAAAACATAGCAGATATGGTTGATGTCTTATCCAAGGATGTTCAGGGAATTAGTCATGGCACCATGGGGGTGGGACGAAAAGTTCTATCTATGGAAAAAAAGATTGAAGAATTAGAAACGACCATTGAAGAAATTCAGAAAAATGATCCAAGTAAAGTTTCTTACTCAGAAGCTGCGCGCCTAGTTGAATTAGGTGCGGGAGTGGAGGATTTGATGAATAGTTGTGGTATCTCAAGACCGGAAGCTGAGTTAGTCATTGCGCTTACAACCAATAAAAAATCTGATATTCCTATTCTAACAACGCAATCATAAGCTATTTCATCTATATTGCGTTGTCTGAAAACAGGGCATAAACACGATGGGGAAAAGGTTAAGCGACTTGCGAATAAACTGTTTGTCTCTGCTGGCGTTGCAGGCTCTTTTCAATATAGTCATCAATTGAATCATAGTCCTGAGTGCTTATTTCTTTAAACTTCATATCCATGTAAAAAATATCTTTTGATAACCTTCTTACACTCACGACACTACATTGTGCATCGATTTCATCACCGAATTGGTTCAACCGAAACGATACGGGTAATATCACCGCTTGTTTTGGTGCGACACTTGGCGTGTTAGGTAGAAGTATCTCTAATGTTTTTTGGTCACATTTTACCGTCAAACTAACACGTGAAATTGCATTCAGTTCTGTATCAACACTCTCGCTGCCATTAGCGCGTATCTGAATGTTTTCACCTGGTTGAATGTGTGTATGGTAAATTAAATTTCTTTTCATATCGTTAATAGTATCAAGTTTAAGCCCATGCCTAAGTTGAATACTTTCCTAAATGTAATGTCATACTTTAAATCTATCTTTAATTGGCTAAAAAACAACCTAATAATTGTATCGCTTTGCAACGTTATGCAACCTTGTGACGTATGCATCCAATTTTTAGTATCAAAGTCACACTTTTAAGTACCGAAGTAGGTTTTGTGACATTTCTTATTACGGTAAAGTGCAGGCTCTATTGTAACGCTTCGCTTTTTATAAATTCAGAAAGGTTTATTCATTTGAAAATAATTCATACATCGGATTGGCATCTTGGTCAGCACTTCATGGGAAAAAGTCGACAGCCTGAACATCAAGCTTTTCTGGATTGGTTGTTAGAACTTGCAGTAGAGCACATGGTTGATGCCATTATTGTAGCGGGTGATATTTTTGATACGGGTTCTCCTCCTAGCTATGCGCGCGAGCTATATAATCAATTTATTGTTTCGTTGCAGGCGACAGGTGTACATCTTGTTATTTTGGGGGGCAATCATGATTCTGTTGCGATGCTAAGCGAGTCAAAATCATTGCTCTCTTACTTAAATACGCATGTTATTCCTGGGGCTATGGCTAACCCAGAAGAACAGGTATTGCTTTTAAAAGGTGCTAATAAAGAACCAATAGGGCTTATTTGCGCAATTCCTTTTCTGCGTGCGCGCGATATTGTTATGAGTTTAGAAGGACAAAGTGGGGCTGAAAAGCAGCATAACCTACAAATGGCAATCTCAGGGCACTATCAGGCGGTCTTCGCGCATGCAAAAGAAAAACAAATCACTTTGGGTGGGTCAATTCCAATCATTGCGACAGGGCACTTAACTACCGTTGGTGCGAAAACCTCAGAGTCTGTGCGTGACATCTATATCGGTACATTGGACGCTTTTCCATCTTCAGCGTTTCCACCCGCAGCATACATTGCGTTAGGGCATATACATCGTCATCAAAAAGTAGGGGGTAGTGAACATATTCGTTACTGTGGCTCACCTATCCCGCTAAGTTTTGATGAACTATCAAACGATAAACAAGTACTAATTGTTGAGTTTAAAGGTGCTGAACTCAAATCGGTATCTGAACACAAAATTCCTCGGTTTCAAGCTATGCACTTAATTAAAGGCGACTTGAATGAAATTGAAGCTGAGGTCAAGCGACTCGCGCCATTATATAAAACCAATCAACCTGCATGGCTTGATATTGAAGTCACTACGCAAGATTTTCTTCAAGACCTACAGCAGCGTATTCAAACACTAATTGAAGGCTTTCCTTTAGAAGTCTTGTTGCTTCGTCGAGCACGTACCAACAGGCAGGTAGGGCTCGTGCAAGAAAATAAAGAAACCCTGCATGAATTAACGGTCAAGGATGTGTTTGAACGACGTTTAGCGCTAGAAGATTGGCAAGGAGAAGAGGAAGAAGCCAAGCTTAAGCGTTTGCATCAAGCATTTGATGAGGTTGTTGATGCGCTTCAACAAGCGCGTGTTAGTGAACGCCTTCAAAGTGAAATCAAAAATGATAGCCTAAGTGAAAACCAAAACGCAGACATAGAGGCTGAAATACAGGTAGACCAAAGTAAATGAAAATTATTAGCCTCAGGTTCAAAAATATCAACTCTATAAAAGGCGAGTGGAAAATTGATTTTTCCAAAGAGCCTTTTGCCAGTAATGGTTTGTTTGCGATTACTGGGCCCACTGGTGCCGGTAAAACAACCTTACTCGATGCAATTTGTTTAGCATTATACCATCAGACCCCTAGACTTAATGAGCCTTCACCGGCTGAAAAAGTGATGACGCGTCATACGAGTGAGTGTCTCGCAGAAGTTGAGTTTTCCGTAAAAGATAAGCATTACCGTGCGTTCTGGGAGGTACGGAGGGCAAGAAATAAAAGTGATGGCAAGCTTCAGAGCGCAAAAGTCGAGTTAGCGCTGTTAGGTGCGCAAACAAAAAATGATAGTTCAGAAGAATGCGTTAACGGTGATGTGATTTTAGCCGATAAAGTTCGCGATAAACTCGATTGTATTGCAGAAATAACCGGCTTAGATTTTGGACGTTTTACGAAGTCGATGCTTTTGGCTCAAGGTGGTTTTTCAGCCTTTTTAAACGCGGCTGCGGGCGAGCGTGCCGAACTACTAGAGGAGCTAACGGGCACAGAAGTATATGGACAAATATCAGCACACGTGTTTGATCGATTTCGAGAAAAAAAAGCTGAATTAAATTTGTTGCAAGCTAAAACTGAAAATTTTGACCTGTTAGAACTCGCACAAATTGAAAGCTTTGAAATAAAGCGTGTTGAAATAAATGAGCAAATTCGCGCAAGAAAAACGCAGCAAAAAATCACACAAACTCAGCTGGAATGGCTGAAAAATCTTGAGTCAGCCAATCAAAAACTGATACTTACCAGCCAAGATGTTAAATACGTCAGTTCAATCTACAAACAACATTCAAATAAGCTATTAAGGCTCGAAGAAGGCAAACCTGCTAATCAGCTTCGCACTCGTTATGACAATCACCAAAGAGAATCTAAACAGCTAACTGAACTTTCGGTTAAAGACAGTGCGCTTAAAGACGAGTATCAGAAACAAAATAATGCCTTAGCATTGCTCAAACAAGAATATGAACCATGCGTAGAGAAACTTGTATTGCTAGCGCAGGAGCGAAGTGAGGCTGAAACACTGATTTTGGAGCAGGTGATACCCCTCGATAAAGAAATTGAACTTCTTGAAAAACAAGACGCGGTAATACGTCAAGACTTGGCACCACTTCAGCATACTTTACAAGAAAGCATTCAGGGATTAAGTGACGTATCCGTGAATATCAGCCAGTCAAAAAATGAGCTGGCGTTGCTCAATAGTTATATTTCTGAGAATCAAATTCATCAAAAAATAGATGCCTCACTCACGCTTTGGTGCTCACAGTTCGAGCAGCGTTCAAAACATCGGCAACAACTAATAGCTTTAGAGTTTGAGTTAAAGAAGTCAGACTCTCAGTTAGTGTTACTTAAAGATGTTTGGCACAAAAAAGAAATTATTTTAAGCGAATTTCAGCAGCATTTTAAACATAAAGAAAGCGTATTGGTTAATGCAACTAACCAGCTTAAAGATCGGCTGCAAGGTGCTCGTCTTGATCAAAGGAATCAAAAATATCTACAAACGCTAGACGCACAAAAAGTGCTAGAAGAATGTCGGCGTATCTATCACGGCTATACCGAAGCCACTCACACGTTGAATAATTTAGAACAGCAGCGTCAACAAAGCTTAGCGGAAAAACAAACATTATTATCGTCTGTTGAAGCGCTTAGGCATGACTATCAAAATGGAAATAAGTTGCTGCAAGAGATCGAACGTAACGTGTTACTCGAACAACAAATAACAAGTCTAGAGTCCTATCGTACGCAACTTCAAGCGGGTAATGCGTGCCCACTTTGTGGCTCAGAAGAACACCCATCAATTGTCACTTACCAAACTATAAATATTTCTGTAACAGTGCTTAGAAGAGATGCACAAAAAGAAAGATTAAGCTTTTTAACCGACAAAGGTCAGGCCGAAAAATCGGCCTTAGCTGGTGTAGAAAAAGAATTAAAATTACTAGATGAAAGGATAAAGGATCAGACGAACCATATTCATAACCTGAGTAGCATTTGGTCGACAGAAGCTAAAAAAATTCAGTGGGAAAATCCTATTAATGACCAAAAAATCCCCCCGCTGATTGAGTCGACTGCAATACATCAGATTGAGTCGATTAACTGTCATCTTGAATTACTTAAATATGATGGGGCGCTACAAAATGCCAAAGAATCGGCACAGCAAGGGCAACAACAAATTCAATCAATGATGCATGAAATAGAATTGTTAAAAGCAGAACAAAAAAGTGCCCAGCAATCTCATGAAAATTCCTTAAAAACGATTCATGTAGAGCAAGATAACTTAATACTGCTTGAGCAGGCTATCGTGGGCCACTTAGAAGATAACTTTAGTCAAAACGATGGCGCATTAGCTTTTTCATCACCGTTAATTAAAGTACAAGCAGAATGGTTAGCATTACGTACACAGGAATCTAAACGTTATCAGCAGAATTGTCTTGCACAAGATAAACAAACGAAATCGCTGCAGGTATTAACGTACCAGGAGGATGGGCTGCTGAAACAAGTGGCTGACCAGAAAGCTCAAATAAATAAAATTAATGAAGCACTGGAGCAGAAACGAATAGATTTAGAGCATAACCAGCATAAGCGTTTCCAGTTTTTTGGTGAAAAGTTAGTGTATGAGGAGCGAGAAAAGCTGACGAGTAATTATTTATATCAAGAAAAAATAGGCGCTGAAATAAAAACAAAGCAAGAGGCGTTAACTAAAGTAAATCATACACTAGAGGGTCAAATCACCCAGAACAATCAAGAAATATTAAAGCAAAAGGTATGCAGCCAAGAAGCTGAAATTAACTGGCAAAGTTATCTTGAAAAGAGTGTCTTCGTAGATGAAACTCACTTCAAATCAGCGTTAATTAGTGAAAATGAATTTATTGAATTAGAGCAATGGAAAGCAAATGTAGATCAACAGAAAAGCCAAACTTTAGCGCTTCAAAAACAGGCGCAACATAACTTTGATACACTTAAGGCCGAGGCGTTGACAGACACCCAAGCGCAAGACCTCGATACTGAGCTCAATGCGATTAACGACGCTGTTTCTTTATTGAATAAACAGCAAGGTGAAATTGAGCAGACACTAAAACACAATGCAGAGCTACTTAAGAAACAACACTTTCTAGTTAGCGAGGTTGCTTTAAAGCAAGAGCAATATGATGACTGGTCATATCTAAATAGTTTGATCGGTTCAGCGGATGGCAAGCGGTTTAGAGTGTTTGCACAAGGGTTAACCTTAGACTATTTGATTCATTTGGCGAATCAGCAGTTAGCGCAATTACATGCACGATATCAATTAACACGAAAGCCCGGCGAAGCGCTTGAGCTTGAAGTGATCGATACTTGGCAAGCCGACTCAATGAGGGATACGAAAACCCTCTCTGGAGGCGAGAGCTTTTTAGTAAGTTTAGCGCTAGCCCTAGCCTTATCGGACCTGGTTAGCCATAAAACACGTATCGATAGTTTGTTTTTAGATGAAGGTTTCGGCACTTTGGATAGAGAAACACTCGATATAGCGCTAGATGCATTAGATAATTTGAATGCAAGTGGAAAAATGATTGGTGTGATAAGTCATATTGATGCCTTGAAAGAACGTATTTCTGTCCAAATAGACATAAAGAAAATGAGTGGTTTAGGCGTAAGTCAGCTTGAAGCAAAATATCGATGTCATTAAATTTATGGAACACATTCTTATGGAATGACATCTACTCTTCTAGTTACTTTAAAGGTCCAAGATATAAAAATATAGGTATGTGTAATGACTATTTTTTAAAAAATATGAAATAAATAACCCTTTTTAGTTTTCCCTTCGTTTATAGGATTGTAAATGTTTTCTTACGCCTAAAATGAAGGAAAAACTATGAAAGCATATTTGAAAGTATTAGTACCCATTGTCATTACTGCTTCGGTAAGTTGTGCGTCAAATCAAGTCTCGAAAACAGACGCCGCTATAAAAAACGAAACATCAAATCACAAGCCATCCGTTACTTATTCAGAAAAAAGTATAAAGAATGACGTCTTATCAGCGGAGTTAGTTGAGCATTTCGTTATCGAGACCGCGTCTGATGGACGTGCTCCTAAAGAATCACTAGCCATCGTCCAGCGTAAATATGCCGTTCAAAAGGTACGAAATCGCCTTAATACGCCATCCCACATGGCTTTGAGTCAATTTGCTTCAACAGACAGCCAACCAAATTTTTATCAAGATTCTGGCCGTGAAGATTTAAGCCTCAATCACGCAGAACGCGGATAAACAGGTTTCAGTAGACTCCATTTCTACGTTTAGTATTCACGTTATAGGAAAAGAGCGCCTAGAATTAGAAAAGTCTAAGGTTAAAAAAGAGACCCACCCAGCTGCGCATCAGACATCCATTATGTCCGAAGATTTTAGTGCTTCAGAATTTGAGGAGAAAGTTGGGCCTCAAAGCACCGAATCTGAGAATTCTTCTGGCTCGACTAAAGAACAATCAATTGAAATAAACTCATCCAAAAGTAAAGACCAAATATAAATAGAACGCTTGAAGCGTTACTTAGCAAGGCCTTTAAATATAAAACAAACCAGAGTTGATCTGGCCTTACCAGCACCAGCAATTGATGATGGTAAAAGCTCAATGGAAACATCTGAAAAAGCGATCGAAGAGATAGAAAGGCTAATTACAGAGGGTAAGTTAGTTTAAGCAAAAAAAATCTATAAAAAATTCATCGAAGTATACCCAAAATATCGGATATCCATTGGAATAGTTAAGGCTCTCAAGTGAGTAAAGTGTATAACTTATGCGTGAATTTAAACTTAGGTAGTAGACCTTATTTATATTGAAAATATTATAATCAGTCGAAAAAAACTGATTGATAGTACGTTATAAGCTGCTTTTATCGATCAACTAAGTCTTTCATAATCGATCAATGGCTTGCGTTGATAGACAGATTTTAATTCAAAAAGACAAAATTTCGGTCTTATTCTAAGCCCTAAGTATATCGGATCCCAATTAGCTTGGGGTAAATCAGATGATTTCAGAATAGGTGTGGATTATGAATAGCGATATTGTAGATGTATGTTTAGTAGGCGGTGGCGTCATGAGTGCTACGCTTGGTATGCTTTTGAAACAATTAGATCCTAGTCTTAAAATTATGATGGTTGAACAATGTGACCAAATAGCGCAGGAAAGTAGCGATGGATGGAACAACGCTGGCACAGGTCACGCAGCTTATTGTGAACTTAACTATACGCCTAAAGGTGAAGATGGCGCTATAAATATTGACCGCGCATTACAGATTAACTCCGAATTTGAAACATCATTACAGTTTTGGTCCTACCTTGTAGAGCAGAGCGCATTGCCAGCGCCTGGCGAGTTTATTAGACGTACACCTCACATGAGCTTTGTTTGGGGAGAAGAAGACTGCCAGTTTTTGAAAAAGCGATACGAAAGCATGTCTGCGCACCCACTATTTGGTGAAATGAAGTTTAGTGATGATCCGGAGCAGTTAAAAAAATGGATGCCTCTTGTGATGAAGGGGCGCCCAGCTGAACAGCCAGTAGCAGCAACCAATGTTGGGCATGGTGCTGATGTTGACTTTGGAGCACTCACAAGAAAAATGGTTGAAGGTCTTCAAAATGACGATAATTTTCGATTATTGTTACAACACAAAGTGCGTAACTTAGAGTTTAGCGATAACCTTTGGCATGTGGATATAGCCAATGGTAAACAGAAAACAAGCCAATCTGTGCAAGCAAAATTTGTGTTTTTGGGGGCGGGCGGTGCAGCCCTTAGGCTGCTACAGCAATCAAAAATACCAGAAGCTAAGCAGTATGCAGGGTTTCCTGTGAGCGGTCGGTGGCTTGTTTGTAATAACCCTGCTGTAGTAAAGCAGCACATGGCTAAGGTTTACGGGCAAGCTCCTGTAGGCGCTCCTCCAATGTCAGTGCCACACTTAGATACGCGTATAATAGACGGTAAACCCGCATTGTTGTTTGGTCCTTTCGCTGGCATGACCAGTAAGTTTCTTAAAAATGGCTCGCGGCTTGATCTATTAGAGTCCGTTAAGCCCTATAATGTTGGTTTTATGATTAATGCAGGCTTAGATAATCTAGCATTAACCCATTACTTGATAAAAGAAGCGTTTCAGCCTGCTAATGCACGGATTGAGACATTGCGCCGTTTTTACCCGCATGCTGAAGCCAGTGACTGGCGTTATGAAACCGCAGGTCAGAGGGTTCAGATTATCAAGAAAACTAAAACGGGTGGAAGCTTGCAGTTTGGCACCGAAGTCGTGACATCTCAGGACGGGTCATTAGCTGCGTTACTCGGAGCATCGCCTGGTGCATCTACCTCGGTCCAAGCCATGTTGCAAGTAATAGAACGTTGTTTTACTGAGTGTACTGAGAGCTTACAATGGAAGCAAAAATTGAAAGTAATGATACCGTCTTACGGTGAATCAATCATAGATGACCCTGCTTTGGCCTCGCGTGTTAGACAGTGGACTGACTCAACGCTTAGGCTGCGAAAACATACGTTTACAGAGGTACAAAAACCGATTCCTTGCAGTACTATTGATGAATTAGTGGCTTAAAAATCATAATTAGTTGCTAAGCGTCAATAATTAAAGGCAGGCATATCATAATGTACTGCCTCTTTTGTTTGGTATGGATGTTATCTATTTTAAACGCGGCATCATACGGTCTATTAGAGGGGTAAATTACATCGCGCTGCACTTTGATCAGAAAGGTAATGTTATTAAGCAAGTCCCTCATAGCTTTAGAAGTTTGTTATCAGCTAAAAACTAGTTAAAAAAGGTATTCACGGTATATCTTTGCGGCAGACTCCCGCTTATTTTGAAAAGTGCCTAGTTTTGATAATATAGTAATAACGACCGTCTTATTAGTATGAAATTAAGTCGTATAATGAATGTTATTTCAATAATAGAAATGCGCACAGAGTGTATTTGTCATAATATATTGGGAGCGACATTCAAAATATTAAGTTAAGGGTAAAAAATGAGTGGTACAAATAGAGAGAATATAAAACTAGGGATGAATGTAGGTATCGTGTTGAAAAAGGATCAGCGTTCTGGACGCCTCATACAGGGAGTTGTTAAAGACATTTTGACTAAATCTCCCAACCATCCTCATGGTATTAAAGTCCGTCTTGAGAGCGGCGATGTAGGGCGAGTAAAAGAAATTTCAAACGAATGAATATTAGAGGCATAAAAAAGTAATGGCAGTTCCAGATGTGATTTCGGTACGGTTTAAAGGTTTTATCAAAACCCTTAAAGACGCCGAAGTACGTCCGGCAAAAGGACTAAATTATTTAAAACAAGATGATCAACTTCAAAATATCCTCGTGCCTGTAACACCTCATTCAGAATATCAGTCTTTGTATTGCTGGTTCAATTGTCTCGATTATCAACAAAAAAATAGCGGTAAAGTAGTTTTTGGCTGGGCTATTTGGCATACAAAGAGAAATACGCTATTAGCCCAGCACCACGCTGTATGGCAGTCAAACACAGGACAATACTTAGATGTTACGCCTAATGAATTGTCGATTAAGGAAATTTTATTTCTACCTGATAACAGAGCCCCATTCGATTATAAAGGGCTACGTGCCCCATTCAGTTTTGAACAAGACAAAAATGGCACTGCTGTGTGGGTGACATCTGAAGGTGCAACGGTTAGTTTCTTTTCTGTTCAAACACTAAGTCTTTCGAAAAAAAACTTCCAAACATTGGGTAAATTCGATTGTTTAAAGCAATTTAATTACGGTAATAAAATTAAGGGTGCCGAAAGCGATACTATTCGGTACCCTAAAGTCTGAACTAAATTAGCTTTAGATAAAGTATGTGAGACTGAGGCTCTTAAGCAAGAGAGTTCCCTTTAAACTCATTTGAATCTGCTTATTAACTTCTCGTTTTGCGTGATATTTTTCATGCTATTACACAACCCTGAAGAACGTTATCCACTATTTTCTGAATAATCCTCATTTAAAAGCGCGATAATCGAACTATCAGATTGCTTCTTATTATTGGAATTACCTCAACCTGCTCAAAAAGCACTTAGAATCTTAACAAAGGTTAACGCCAACTAAAGTTATTTAGGTTAAAGTTTCAACATTATTATTTGATGATGAGAACAATAATGAACTGGATCTGTCTTGCCTTTTCTCAACTTAGTACGGAACAGCTCTACGACCTTTTAAAACTTAGAGTTGATGTATTCGTGGTAGAACAAGCCTGTCCTTATCCCGAACTTGACAATAAAGATCGTGTTGAAGGTACGTACCATTTACTTGGTTATCAGCATGAGGAAATGATTGCATATTCACGTCTGCTGAGCCCTAGAATATCTTATAATAATGTCAGTTTTGGGCGTGTTGTCATTCAAAAAGACAGTCGTGGAGCTGGATTAGGCCATAAACTGATAGCCACTGCTTTAGATCTCTGTCAGCAGTTATGGCCGAATCAGGATATTGATATCGGAGCCCAGGAATATTTGCTTAAATTTTATGAAGGATATGGTTTTAAGGTCATTTCAGAGGTATACCTTGAAGATGATATACCTCATATTCACATGCGCCTTAGCTGTTGATGTTAAAACTATTGAGCCTAAGTTTGATAATTCATCCAATCACTGAAATTTTATGTCTGGTTCTTTGTCTAGATAACAGTATGGCTTTAAAATAATACCCTCTCTTTTGAGACATAAACCGCCCAGCGGCTATTCCTCTATTGATTCTAAGCACAGCTAAAGGATTTGCTTACTGCGCCGGAAAATTCTAATTTAGATGTGGCTGGCTAGGAGAGAAGGGTGATCGCCTGAGAATAGCACCAACTGCTTAACCACCAGACTTGCAACGTTTTGCTAGATACCAAATAGTGTATAAAATATACAAAGTAAAATGGTTCTCCTTCTGCCCACATTAAGTACTTCCTTAACAGCAATAGGGTAATGCAAAAAACGCACAGTTAGCCATTTGATAAAATTCAATTTGGCTTAAATCTACAAGGAATTGGTATGTGGCGCTTACAAGCTTACTGAGCGGATTGTAAATGCAAAAGGTATTAATCTTAGCTAATAGACTGTATACAATTCGTTGCTTGGCTAATTGGTATTCAAAGACAAGTTTTGCCACTATTAAGTCTTAGTGCTTTAGCTAGCTTAGGTCTAAAGTTAGTTTTAAAACTGTAAGATCGAGTCAATATTAATTAATCAACCACAGCACGATTGCGTCCTTGCTCTTTCGCTTGATAGAGTAATTTGTCAGCTCTTTTCCATACCTGTTCAATTCTTTCATTTGGTTGGAGTGCTGTTACGCCAATCGACAATGTCGTGCTCGCTTGTTCAGTTCTTACTTTAATTAATGCAAAATCAACCAATAAATGGTTAATAACGTTTGTGGCATCTGACATGGTGCAATTAATCAATAAAATTACGAACTCTTCTCCTCCAATACGTCCCACAATATTTTCTTTTCTACCTTTTTATTTAATAAGTTGCCCATTTTCTCTAACAGTTCATCAACAGCAGGGTGGCCATATTCATCATTCAAAGGTTTGAAATTATCGATATCTAAGGCTAACCATATACAGTCTACAAACAAATGAGTTCTGATCCTATTCCTGTTAGAACAGCTGATCGCTAAATAGCCGACTTGTCTGCATTGATTTGAGGTGAGTCATGAACTAGGAGCCTGACCGAGAACTGACGAACCTACTGTGGAAAAGCTAAATTGGTCATTTTTCATGCTAAATCTCGTTAAATAGAACAACTATTCTCCTGAATTTAGCTTAAAAACTGCCTCAATTTCATTTTCCCTTGTGACGGTCGCAGTTCTCGGTCAGGCTCCTAGGTCGCTTTGCTTGATATTATGGTTATAAAGTTCAATTACTCAGGCACTGCTGTGCAGACGTTTTAAGTCTAAATTATTGTGTAAGTTAGACTTAAAACGAATATCAAAATTGTTAAGTCACGTTCGAACTGATCCGCATTAAGAGACAGATGAAAGTGAAAAGTAACTTGCTTAGCTGAAACCAACGTAAACGTTTGGTCCCAGCTAATTTTTAGGCGGCTTTAGTGGTTTTGTCTTCACCAATGACTAAGGTATCGGTTCCCAAGTCAGGCAGTTCGAATAGATCATCTTCGAGTACTGTCTCCACAATTGACCTTAATCCTCTGGCGCCAACTTTTTTGTCCAACGCCTCAGTCGCAATACTATCAAGTTTTTCTTTCGTAAATTCTAATGCAACATTGTCGAGAGAGAATAACGCTTGGTATTGCTTTATTAGCGCGTTTTTGGGTTCTGTCAGAATAGATAATAAAGCATTATGATCAAGCTCTTGGAGCGGTGCTATTACGGGTAAACGACCCAGAAGTTCAGGGATCATCCCAAATTTTTGTAGGTCATCTACGTCAACTTGCGCGTAATCAAAAACCGCTTTTTTGGCTTCTTCCTTGTTTTTTACTAATGCGTTAAAGCCAATGTTGGCGTCTTTATTTTTACTAAGAATAACTTGAGACTCTATTCCTGCAAAGCTTCCCCCGCAAATAAACAGAATGTTACGGGTGTTGATCGCGGTTTTTTTACCATCAGGGTGATTTCTGGCACCATCTGGGACACCGACTTCGTGGCCTTCTATTAATTTAAGTAATGCTTGTTGAACGCCTTCACCTGATACGTCGCGGGTAATGCTCGGGTTGTCAGACTTGCGATTTATCTTATCAATTTCATCAATAAACACGATACCACGCTCCGCTTTTGAAATATCTCCGTCGGCTCGACTTAACAGTGTTTTAATCAACTGTTCAACATCATTACCTACATACCCAGACTCTGTAAGTTCTGTGGCATTTCCCATCGCAAAAGGCACATCTAGAATTCTAGCAAGTGTTTCAGCAATAAGGGTTTTTCCTGAGCCCGTTGGGCCGATCAAGAGAATATTACTTTTACCAAGCTCAACGCCATCAACCATTGGGTTATTAATGCGCTTATAGTGATTGTACGCCGCGATAGCAATAACCTTTTTTGCGCGGTCTTGGCCGATTACATACTCATCAAGTTGCTGTTTAATAAGTTTTGGTGAATAGGGCGCTATATCAAGTTTAGGGACTTCTTCCTGACGACTTTTGAAATGTGCGTTTAAATCATCACTACATTGATCACATATATTATGCCCATTCATATCGACTAATAAGGAAACTTCGCTCTTCTCTTTTTGACAACCAATACACCGTTCACTCATTTTTTTGTACCTTTAAATATTTTACGTTTGATCTAAACTATATTGAGCCCATTTCAATAAAGACAAGATTAAAATCAAAAAAATGTACATTTATTCTCAATCGCTTGTATTGAATGCTAAAAAATCTGCGGGTAAATGCCTTTAGTGGAGTCATTAAAAAGTATTATATTCAGTGAAATGATATTTTTTCGAATGTAAATATACTCAGCTTTAACGGGCATTAAAACCTAACTAGAAAAGAGGTATCCCAGCCGAAAATGCAATAAATTATGTCGAATATGGAAATGTTCTGAAGGTTTCAACGCGTAACTGATGCTATTTAATGTGGTTCGCTGACATAAAAACTGAAACTTTTACTCAGGGTGACAGATAATGACGATGCGTGGCATTGCATGTGAATCATTTATGTCTCGAGTTTTTAGTAATATTCTTGGTAATACCTATAAATACGCGAAACTAAAAATACGTGTCACACTAAAAAAACAAAATGACGGTTGTCATATAACGATTGAAGATGATGGCGAAGGTATTTCTTCACAGGATCAAGAAAAATTATTTATGCCAGTCTATCGTGCAAGTACAAGTCAGTACAAGCAGCTAGGCGGCCATGGGATGGGGATGGCAATTGCTTGGAATATTGTTAAGCACCATCAAGGTGAAATTCAAGTAGATAAAAGTACTCTTGGTGGTTTACGAGTGAGTATTTTCTTACGAGCAAACAGATTGTCGACCACTTGAAGTCACCTTTGGTCGCTCAATCACTTAGCGGCTGCTTTGCAGACTTTATTGCGGTTAAAAATTGATATCTACTGCTTGAGCCCAATTATAAGATTTTTTAAAGGGAAATTATTTTCTAAGTTGTCTTTTAATATTCGCTATTAGTATTTTATCGTCATTTCAAGTCACTGAGTATTTGGGGTGAGTTAGCCGAATAATCAATGTCATAGCACTTGACTCAACTCTTTAGCAATAAAATCGAATACACGACGAACTCGAAGGTTGGTACGGAGTTCTTGATGGCAAACCAACCAAACAGGTAATTGTATTGTTGGCCCCATCTGTTCAAATGCACGCACCAGACTAGGGTCTTTATCTCCTATGTCTTCAGGGAAAAAAATAACGCCTAGGCCTTCCTTACAAAGCGCTAGCTGTAATACTTGGAATGACGTAATGAGCCGAAAATTCTGCTTTGATAGGTTCCAACCTTGTTGATTGAGCACGTCAGACACCGCGTTACTTTGGTCAAAACCGATGATTTGGATGTCAGGGAGGTCAGATGTTTCTGAAAGCGGTGGTAACTGTTCCAAATATTTTGACGTGCCGTAGAGCCAAATAATTTCTTCACCCAGCTTTTTGGCGATCAAATCATTCTGCGTTGGGCGGAAGCTCCGAATTGCAATGTCTGCTTCTCGGCGTTTGAGGTCGCTTGTTTCATTCGTCACAATTATCTCAATATCGATACCCGGTTCTTCTCGTCGTAATTTAGCGATGATTTTAGGTAAACGAAATACCGCATCTAACTCACCGGAAGAAATAACTACAGAGCCTTCAATTTGTTGAGATTGTCCAGTCGCTACTAATGAAAACTCTAGTGCTGCATTGCCCATTAAGCGTACATGTTCTAATAATTCGACACCACTCTCAGTCAAAACCAGACGCTGTCCAACGCGTTCAAATAACGTGATGTGCATCTGTGCTTCTAGTGCTGAAACTTGGCGGCTTAATGTCGGCTGCGTCATGCCTAAGGCTTTAGCCGCCGCCGATAAAGTACCTTCTTCAGCTGTAACCAAAAATGCCCGAGCGTGGTTCCAATCGAATTTTACTGATTTCCAGTTCATACAAATATGCATACCTATGATGTATTTATGGTCAATGTATCTTCTATTGTTGTATAAGTATAGTGGTGGCTAATGAATGGAAATAGGAACAGCAGGTTATGACTACACTCATCGTAGGAGCAAGCGGGGCAACAGGTCGTTTATTGGTAGAGCAACTGCTTGAGCAGGGCGATGAGGTAAAAATAATCGTCCGTTCAGTTGATAGTTTATCTGAGTCATTAAAACGAAATGATCGACTAATTATTACTCAAGCCAACTTGTTGGAGATGTCGGATGAAGAGTTAATAGAGCAAGTTCGGGGGTGTCGTGCCGTAGTCTCATGTCTTGGTCACAACTTAACGTTTAAAGGAATGTTTGGTCACCCTCGACGATTAGTCAGCAATGGGACGCAGCGTTTATGCGCGGCAATTGAGCAAACGACACCAGACATTCCAGTAAAATATATTTTAATGAACACCACGGGTAACCAAAACTACCAAGCAGGTGAAACCGTCTCTGCTGCACAATCTGTTGTCGTTGGTTTGATAAGGCATCTATTGCCTCCACATGCTGACAATGAAAACGCTGCGTCATATTTACAATCAAACTTTGGAACGAATCAACAGGTGATCGCATGGGCTGCGGTTCGCCCAGATAGTCTTATAGATGAACAATCAGTCACTGAATATAATGTCCATCCATCACCCATTCGTAGTGCAATTTTTGATGCCGGTAAGACAAGCCGAATTAACGTTGCTTATTTCATATCGCAGCTGATTATAAGTGATGACACCTGGGAAAAATGGAAATATCAAATGCCAGTGATTTACAACGCGAACGTTATATGAAACAGTCTAAAGAAAGTACGCGAAATAATGAATTTCGTTTAATTAGAGGGTTCTTTTTACTCGCTTTTTTACTTTTATGGAGGAGGTCTCACTTTAGTTTAAAATGAGTCACAAACTCTAGGGTTATTGCTAATACTTGAAAATTCAGCTGTTGTGATTATTATTGGTATGCTCATTAGAGTAGGGCGGCTAAAGATTCTCTGCTTGCTGCGAATATTTATTTGTTTACTCGGCTAGCCTAGGCTTTATTACTTGGAACTGGTGCTATTGTCTGGACGCTAGGGCCAGAGACTTTTGTTAATGGGGCAGAGCTAAACACTTCAATCTATAGATTAAGTATGATTATCATAGGTCTGGGTAGTATTAGCTTTTGTGGTTGGTTAATTGCAACAAGGGCAATTACTATTGTGCTCGATGGTTAGGTCTTATTGGATACCCCTTCTTGGTTTGTCGATGATTGTGGAATTTTCTTTATAGTCAACGTTGGGCAACTTTTTTCAGCCTATCTGACGTTCATTTATTTATGTACTGAATTGTGAAAAAGAAGCGTTATGCGTAATTAACCCTTAGCCCCGATCAATCGGAACTCGATGAAGTAAGTACTGAGTAGGGTCAAGCTGACAATCGAAAATAGTGATATGTCGGTATCGTAAA
>JBLHVH010000033.1:0-22211 GCA_047628385.1 Oleiphilaceae bacterium | reverse complement strand
ATATACATAAATATTTTTTGTCAATGGCGATAAAAAATACAAACATGCTTGCAACGATGCAGCATGGTTTGAATGAGCAAAGGTGCTCATCTTTCAGTTATCTATTTTTATAGGTGGCCGAGAGGTGAGCGCCTTTTTTTTTGCAAAGTAAAAAAGGATAACTTCTATGAAGTGGTTAAAATCAGTAAAAGTTGTAGCGATGACAACTGTCGTCAGTACCGGTCTAATAGTCAGCAACGCACACGCTGAAAAACTAGGCTACCCAGAAAAAGAGGAACTTACTTTTGGTTTTATCAAACTAACGGATATGGCACCTATTGCTATAGCGTATGAAAATGGTTATTTCGAAGATGAAGGCCTATTCGTAAAAATAGAAGCACAAGCTAACTGGAAAGTTCTATTAGATGGCGTAATTGATGGACGTTTGGACGGTGCTCATATGCTAGCTGGACAACCTATCGCAGCCACAATGGGTTACGGTACTAAAGCAAATATCATTACCCCTTTTTCAATGGACTTAAATGGTAATGCGATTACGGTTTCTAATGAAATCTGGAAACAGATGAAACCTAATATTCCTAAAATGGCTGATGGCCGCCCAGTTCACCCAATTAAGGCAGACGCCTTAAAGCCTGTTGTTGAGAAATATAAAGACGAAGGTAAGCCATTTAACATGGGTATGGTTTTCCCAGTATCGACACACAACTATGAATTAAGGTATTGGCTAGCAGCGGGTGGGCTTCACCCAGGTTATTACGCGCCTCATAAAGGCGATACTTCAGGAAAGATCGATGCAGATGTTTTGTTATCCGTCACACCACCACCTCAAATGCCTTCAACACTTGAAGCAGGAACAATTTATGGTTATTGCGTAGGTGAACCATGGAACCAACAAGCGGTATTTAAAGGTATCGGCGTACCCGTAGTGACTGACTATGAAATTTGGAAAAACAACCCAGAAAAAGTATTCGGTATTTCAGAAGAATTTGCTAAGAAAAACCCTAATACAACTATCCGCTTAACAAGAGCATTAATCCGAGCGGCAATGTGGCTGGATGCAAACAATAACGCTAACCGTCCTGCGGCTGTAAAAATTCTATCACAGTCTAATTATGTTGGCGCCGATTACGACGTAATAGCGAACAGTATGACGGGCACGTTTGAATATGAAAAGGGTGATAAGCGTGACGTACCTGACTTTAATGTATTCTTCCGATACAACGCAACCTATCCGTACTACTCAGATGCGATCTGGTACCTAACGCAAATGCGTCGCTGGGGACAAATCTCAGACGATAAAAGCGATGAGTGGTACAAAGATTTAGCGAAGAAAGTATATCGCCCTGATATTTATGAAAAGGCGGTTAAATCGCTCATCAAAGAAAAACTTGCTAATGCTAAAGACTTTCCTGATTTTGAAACTGAAGATGGGTTTCGCGACCCTCAAACTCACTTCATTGACGACATTGTCTATGACGGAAATACACCTAACGCTTACCTTGAGAAGTTTGCAATTGGCTTGAAGAAAGGCGACAAAATTTAAACTTAAATTAAACGGTATTGCGATCAAGCAATACCGTTTGACGCCAAAACTAATTAACCAACGTAAAAGCCTTGAGCCAGGAGTACAAGATCATGTCAACGGCGACATCTCTTAAAAAAGAAACAAAACCACAAACAGAATGGCTAAATAAGGCGATTAAACTCTTGTCCGATGCCGCTAAAGTCATCGCTATGCCATTAGTGGGCATTGCCGTATTTTTATTATTATGGACTGCGGCCGCACAAAGTGTACAAACATCTCTTGGTGAATTTCCAGGACCCGCGTCAGTTCTAGAACAATTTGGTACGCTTTATCAAGAGCATGGCGCTGAAAGAGAAAAAGAAGCGGCATTTCATGTAAGACAAGATAAACGTAATGAAAAGCGTATGGCGGCTGATCCAGACTACCAACCAAAAACACGCACCTATACAGGTAAAGAAACATTTTTAGATCAGATCATCACGAGCCTAATCACCGTCATGAGTGGTTTTCTTGTTGCCGCTATAATCGCTATTCCACTGGGTATCGCTGTTGGTTTAAACAAAACACTGAATGCAGCGATTAATCCTATTATTCAAATTTTTAAACCTGTCTCTCCTTTAGCTTGGTTACCTTTGGTGACGATGCTAGTAAGCGCTACCTACGTGTCGGATGACCCATGGATAGCCAAGTCATTTCTTAATTCAATGATCACCGTCACGCTGTGCTGTATTTGGCCCATGGTGATTAATAGCTCAGTGGGTGTTGCTTCGATTGATAGTGATTTACTGAACGTAAGCAAAGTACTGAGACTGCCTGCATTAAAACATGTTCAAAAAATTGTCTTACCCGCCTCTATTCCAATGATTTTTACAGGAATGCGAATGTCTTTAGGTATTGCATGGATGGTATTAATTGCGGCAGAAATGTTAGCGCAAAGCCCTGGGTTAGGTAAGTTTGTATGGGATGAATTTCAAAATGGTAGTTCTGAGTCATTAAGTAGAATCATGGCAGCTGTAGTGGTCATAGGCTTTATTGGCTTCTTATTGGACCGAGGAATGTTGGAACTTCAACGATGGGTATCATGGGATAAAGCAAGTGCATCACGCTAACCACCCACGATACGTTAACCACTTTTAGAGGAAAACAAAATGAGTGCAATATTAGAGATCAGCCGTATTGACATGGATTTCCCAACACCAAATGGCCCTTTCACCGCTTTAAAAGATGTGAGTTTAAAGCTTGATAAAGGTGAATTCGTTTCATTGATTGGCCATTCAGGTTGTGGAAAATCAACCGTATTAAACGTTGTAGCAGGCCTTCATCAAGCAACAAAAGGAGGCGTAGTATTAAACGGTAAAGAAGTAACCGAACCAGGCCCTGAAAGAGCGGTGGTATTCCAAAACCACTCACTTCTCCCCTGGCTTAGCGCATATCAAAATGTTGAACTCGCCGTAAAACAAGTATTTGGCAAGAGTAAATCTAAATCAGAAACAAAAGAATGGATAGAACATAACTTAACGCTCGTGCATATGGATCACGCGATGCATAAACGTCCTGATGAAATTTCAGGCGGTATGAAGCAACGTGTTGGCATAGCAAGAGCGTTGGCTATGGAGCCAGAAATATTACTCATGGATGAGCCGTTTGGCGCACTAGATGCACTCACCCGGGCGCATATGCAAGATTCATTAATGGAGATTCAAGCGGAACTCAACAACACCGTCATTATGATCACGCATGATGTTGACGAAGCTGTTTTATTGTCAGACCGGATTGTCATGATGACGAATGGCCCAGAAGCGACCATCGGTGAAATTTTAGACATTAATTTAGAAAGGCCAAGAGGCCGCTTAGAACTTGCTGAAGACCCTACTTATATCCACCTTCGTTCAGAAGTTTTGAAGTTTTTGTATGAAAAACAGCGAAAAGTTGAGCCTTTAACGATTAAAAAAAAACGAACAGTTAAAAAATTTAAAGCCGCCTGAATTTAAAGGCTAACGGTATAAAACACAAAATTAGTCATATTTTTAAGAAGTAAACAGGAGTATACAAATGAAAAAAGTATCCACTTTTCCAGTAATTAGTGCGTTGAGTATTGCTATTTCATCTATCGCTGGCGCAAACATTGCTTCTGCATCAGTCGACGAAATCACCACAGCACTAACAAGTGGCAAAGCCTATGGTGATTTTCGTTTAAGATATGAAGGAGTTGAACAAGACAACGCAGCCGATGACGCCAACGCAACAACACTCCGAACTAGACTTGGTTACACCACAGGCGCCTACGAAGGTTTTTCAACAACAATAGAATTTGAAGACTCTCGTGTGGTTGCAGGGCAAGATGACTATGATATTCCAGGGTTTGCAAGACCGTCTGGTTATGTTCCCAAAGGCGCGTCTGTTATTGCGGACCAGGAAACCACTGAACTCGATCAAGCTTTCTTACAATATAAAAATGAAATCTTAACCGTCAAAGCTGGTCGTCAGGTGCTTACTTATGGTAATCATCGTTATGTTGGTCATGTGGGCTGGCGTCAGGATAGACAAACATTTGACGCAGTAAGCTTTAAATATTCTCCACTTAAAGACCTTGAGCTTAACTACGCTTACCTTGATCAACGAAATAGAATCTTTGGTGAAGAAGCGGATATTGATTCAAAAGATCATTTAATTAATGTGGGTTATAAAACCTCTTTAGGTAAAATAAGTACCTACGCTTATTTGTTAGAAGAAACAGTCTCAGAGAAAGCTTATGACACGTATGGTATTCGATTTAGTGGCGCTAAAGAAATAGATAGTATTAAAGCGCTATTCACTGCCGAGTATGCCTACCAGGAATTCGAAAATAATGGAAATACTTTAGAGTCAGACTATATGCTTCTGGAAGGTGGTGCTGTTTTTAGTGGTATTACAGCGAAGATAGGGTATGAAGTGTTAGGCTCTGACGATGGTGCCTATGGGTTTAGTACACCTCTAGCAACCTTACATAAATTCAATGGCTGGACTGACCAATTTCTTAATACTCCTAACCAAGGGTTAGAAGACCTTTATATAAGTGTATCTGGTAAGTTAGCGGGCGGTAAAGTGGTTGTGGCATATCACGACTTTAGTGCTGACGATTCAAGTTCAGCTACTGATGACCTAGGTAGTGAAATTGACATTCTTTATGCTAGGAAGTTTGGTAAAAACTACTCTGCGGGCTTGAAGTATGGTGCATATTCTGCGGGTGATGATGCATCAGGAAAAGTCGACACCGACAAAGTTTGGTTTTGGCTAGGCGCTAAATTTTAAGCACTTCTAAATAAAGTAATGCTATGGATAAGCGAATTAGTCGCTAACTATAGCATTATCAAAACGCTCTTATAATAACCCCCCTTCCAACATGATGTGATCAACTAATTTTGGTCACAAGTTAAGATAAAAGTAGATTCTGGCCGAAAAGCATATCGGAATGACAACTTTGTACGTAAGTCACGATCAACGCAAAGGTCTCATTAAAACTAATAAGACTTCAACCCTGCATTTATTCCCTTCTACCCTAACTAGCATGTCCACTTTTTAAATTAATAACTTACAGATCTTCTCTATTTTTGAGGAAAAAAAATGAATACGGTTCTATTTATAATTTTTATATCTTTAACCATCGCGACCATCTTGAATATTATATTTAAGCGATTCGCAATTTCTCATATTATTGGATACATAATCACGGGAACGCTCATTAGCAATATTTTTGGTTTTAACCAAAGCGAGAATTTGAAGTCATTAGATCTTATTGGTGAATTCGGTATTGTTTTTTTAATGTTTACCATCGGTTTAGAAATGTCATTTTCAAAGCTAAAAAAAATGAAAGAAGCCATACTCTTCAATGGTTTTTTACAAGTAATCTTAAGTGCGCTTACTATATTTCTTATCGCACATTTTCTATTCTCTATTGAGGCCACCTCAGCAATTGTAATATCGCTTGCATTCAGCTTATCATCGACAGCGATCGTTTTAACGTATCTTAAAAAGTCCAAAGATATTGTAACCCCGTATGGCGAGAAGTCTGTAGCCATACTAATATTCCAGGACTTGGCCGTCATACCTATTTTATTACTGGTTAGTTTTTTATCAAATGAAGACCTGTCTGTACAAGACATTTTAATTAATACCATCATATCGGCAACAATCGTGATTGTATTTATGTTCACCTTAGGGAAAAAAATTATTGAATGGCTTTTACAGCTTTCGTCGAACGCAAAACTAGAAGAGTTATTTTTAGGGTCAGTATTATCAATTGTGCTGGGCGCATCTTTATTAGCACATGGTATGGGTTTTACCTACTCATTAGGTGCATTCATCGCGGGAATGATCATTGCTGAGACGACCTTCCATATGAAGGTTGAGTCCGACATAGCCTCTTATAAAGACTTGTTATTGGGCGCTTTCTTTTTTTCGATTGGCACTAAGATAGACATCATGTTTTTTATGCATCATTTTCACTTAGTGCTTGGCGTGCTAGCTTTTACAATGTCGATAAAGGCTTTGATTGTATATTCTTTAATTAAACGAAAAGCCAACAAAAGTGATGCTATAAAATCAGCCATAAGTTTATGTCAAATTGGTGAATTCTCATTCGCCATATTTTCTTTATCTACCAGCCAAAATATTCTATCAGCAGAACTAGGAAGTTTTCTAATTTTAGTCACTGTTCTATCGATGATTATTACCCCGTTTATGGTCAATAATATTTACAAACTAGCATCGATATTTATCGTAGAATTTTATGAATCCGATAAAATCAGCCCAATTAAGGACACCAATCATATTATAATTTGTGGTTTCTCAAGGGTGGGAGAAATCGCAGCTAAGAAATTGAAAGAGCAAGATGTTCACTTCTTAATTGTCTCTGATAATTTACAACACGTTTTATCAGCCAAAAAACTAGGTTATCGCGCTTACTTTGGTCATTTAGAGAAACTTCCTGTTTTAGAGTCCCTAAAGGTAGAACAGTCAGCCAGTATTATTATTACTGTTAGCGCCTTAATGACTAAAAAAATCATCTGCCAATCAATCTTAAATTATTACCCTAACGCAAACTTAATCATCAAGATTAATGCAAGGGATGATAAAAATACGTTTAAAGGCCTGGCCATCAATTCATTTGTACATGCGCAGCATGAAACGGCCGCTTTACTAGTCAGCAACGCACTAGGGCGAAAATTTAAGTAGGGTTTAGCGGGATAGAGCTGACAGGCTACCTTATAATATAAGTAGCCTGTCAGCTCAGATTGCAGATGTAGCCAAGATATTTAAAGCTCTATTTATTCACTTGGGGGGCTCGTCTATTTCACCAATATCGAAATCTTCTAAGTTAAATTCTTCGTCATCATCGTCATCATCGTCGTCATCATCTGAATCACTGATATCTAATGCCGCCTCAACTTCCTTATCTATTTCATCTTCTTTTTCGCCTGCGGACTCTTCAATTGCCTGACCAATATCCGCAGCATTTTCTTCTTCAGTAGCCGAACTTTCTGGTTCTGGCTCTTCAACAGGTTCAAGCTCTTCGGCTACTTCGCTCAATTCATCTAATGACAAATCTAAGCCTTCATCCGTTCCTAACTCAGGCTCAGGCTCAGGCTCAGGTTCGGGCTCAGGCTCAGGTTCGGGTTCGGGCTCAGGCTCAGGTTCGGGTTCGGGCTCAGGTTCATCAACAAAATCCAGCTCCTCGTCAACCTCCGTAGTGGCCTCTGCTACCTCATCCTCCAAAATTTCTTCAACAACCTCATCACTTAGAATCTCTTCTTCAGTATCTTTGTCTTTATTTCGCTTCTTTTTAATAAAGAATACAGCGCCGCCAATTAAACCTAAACCAGCAACCACCGCGCCAGCCACGATTAGCCAAAAGCTTAAGTCTGACTCATCTAAAACAATATCATCACCACCAGAAACCACTTCTGACGACTCTAATTCATCAGGTATTTCAATAGGCGGTGCAATTTCTTCAACTTGTTCCTCAACTAACTCTTCCTCCGGTTCTACTATCTCTTCCGGTTCAGGAAGAGATTCTTCCTCATTGACAGATACAATTTTATTAGCCTCTCCAGCTGGCATAGGAAAAACCGCTTCAAATACTTTTGGACTAAATTTAAATTTCTTGCCTTCAATTGTTTTAGCTTTTACTTTAATTGCAATTTTATAGAGTCCGTCGCCTTTATCTGCGCTAATAGGTAAAATCCATCTTCCAGACTCTTTATCCAGATCAACAGCCTTAATCAAGCTGCTACCGTCAGGCGATTTAATTTTTGCAAACACACTTGTTTCATCAATTGAGATATTTTCACTTAATGGAGAGACGACCAATTGATAATGCGCATTATCACCCTCACCTTTTGCTGCAAATTCAAAATCAAAAGGGTATCTTAAATTTATAATTTGTCGATTTTTACGTTTAAATGTTTTGCCATCAACCAACACAGTTAATTCATATTGACCTACTTTTGTAAGTTTACGAATAGCATCACTGAAAATACCATCTAAAGGAGGATTGCTTGGGTCTGATATTGTTTTACTAGCTTCTTTATTTTCTTCTGTTTTTAAATTAAGTTTTACATCTAATAATGATAAAAAGTCTTTGTTAATGACTGTTTTCCCATCTTCAACAAAACGGACATCGACCTTTAATTGATCACCAGCAAAGAAGTTTACAGGCAATCGCGTCACATCTAACTGAAGGTTACTGACGACCGTTACTCGACTATCAGGCTGTATATCGGCATTAATCTTCCACGTTCCTTCCAACGGGCGTTTAATGGTAATAAGATCATAGCCTTTATCTTGATACCATTTAACATCGTCAGAGTGTGAACTTTTACTGTGGAGCTTTTCATCAGGCCCGATCATTACTGTTGGTATTGATCCGTCACCTCTAAATATTAAAGCAGTAAACTCTTCGACACTTGAATCTATTACAAATTCATTACCCTCTATCGGCACTTGTTCACTAGGTACTGCTTGATCCAGCGCTTGAAGAAATATTTTTGTAAGATCCTCTGACGACTCTGCGACCGCTGACTGCCCTCCAGTCTGAATCGCTAATTTGTCCATCAACGCGCTGTCTGCATTTTTAGACAATGAAACCGCATGAATTTTTGCCCCTTTATCTTTAAACGTTTTTAAGATCGTTGTTAAAACACGATCACGTTCTTTAGAATTTTTTTCAGGGTCCTTATCAATATCCACCATGCCATCAGTTAACAAGATGAAATGCGTATTATTTAATTTTTCCTTTTTCTTAAAATCATCTGAGGCTTTCTCAAGTACTGCGCCTACATTGGTATATAAAGCTACCGAGTTTATTTTTTTAGCTTGCTCTTTTGCATTCAAACGCCACGCATCATCGACAACTTTATGCTGTATCAAATTATTAACCCATTGACCAAATGTCCAAACGCCTGCTTTATCGCCATCTGGAATAAGTTCTGTTAACAAATTGACTGCGGGTATACGGAGATTAGAAGGGTCATTTTTTTTCATACTGCCAGAAATATCTATCAGCAGACGAATATCAGCGCCTTGTTTGGCAACGCTCTCTTTAATCGCTTCTGTTGCTGTTTCACCCAGGGCATGACTTATGGTCATTGGACTAGTGGCAAACACCAACAATACCATTAGGAGTTTAAAATATTTCGGTGCGCTAAAGTTAAGACTAAAGGCCATAGTTTCCTCTGCTACATACATCTTTTAAATTGATTATCTGCCAATTAAGCACGAATTTGGAATAGAATTAGCAAAACATAATTTAATTTATAGCAGGTTTTTCAATAACAACAATGAGAGTTTAGAGGTGTTTTCTATGGTTTGATGGCTTAGCTATTGTTTTCAAAGTAGTTATTACTTTTCAACTGTTTGATAAAATGAACCTAGTTCTATTTCTTGAGCTTCAATCAGTTGAAATCGTGATATATTTTGACCATCAACATTTACAGTTTCTTGAAACATAGCCAACGGTCGAACCCACAAGCCAAAATCACCATAAAGAGCCCGATATATAACAACCGCTTCCTCGGTTTCACTATGCTGAGCCTGACCTAAAACTTCATATTTAGGCCCCTTATAATGTTGATATATTCCAGTTTGCATATTTAACCTAGTTTGTGTTTTTAACTCTGTTTTTAAACAATATTATAAAGCATTGAATTAATGCGCTCGCGCCATTCCAAATAAGCGTCTCACGACAGACTCAAGCATAATAATAAACATCATTAATATGTAGGCGACCGATATATACACACCGGCTTCTAAGGCTTTTTCTGTTTTCCCAAGCACCCAGTCATATGATCCGACTAAATAAGCAGGCGCTAACCACAAGCCCTCTGCCGTCATATTAATGGGTGTAAATAAGAGTACGGCAACCAAACTACGTAATGAACGTCGAGTTCGACGCAGTTTAAGGTTTTTGGTCATTCGCCAAAAAACAAATACTAGTCCAACAGCTGACAGTAAATAGGCACACCAAGCCATTAGATAAGATGACATTTCCAAACTTTATTCCCCATACATTTTAATGTTATTTCGCTTTCACATCGTTCAACAAGCAGAACTCAAATAGAATAATAATCATAAATTCTCAAGCACATACTCTTCCCAATCATCATCATCAGCTAAATCTGCTTCACTGATGACCTTCCCTCGCACTGAGATGTGCTGAACATGTAATTCCTGTGTATCACCGCAAACTAAATAATGCCACGTTGGTAATGGCTTTCCTTCGTTTAACAAACGATAGGCGCAACTAGAAGGTAGCCAGTTTAATTCGTCTAAATGCTTTGGACTCAAGGTTAAGCATTCTGGAACATAATGCTTTCGATCGTTATATACCTTGCATCGACAAGTATCTAAGTTTAGATACTCACAACTAATACTAGTAAAGAGCAACTCATCTGTTTCTTCATCTTGTAGTTTATGTAAACAGCATTTACCACACCCATCACAAAGCGACTCCCACTCACTAAGACTCATTTCTGATAGTTTTTTGTGCTCCCAAAAAGAAGGCTCCTTATCCATTCAAACTATCCGGTTGAACTTGGTAATCGCCTACTTTCTCTTCATCAACAGCCGGTGGCATTTGTAAATAGAAACCGTTAACGGCTATTTCAGACAACACTTTCGTAGCCTCAACTCTCGCTAATTTTTTTTCTGGCGTAAGAATCATATCGAGCACATGAGTGGGTTCTCCGAAAATACTTTTGAGCGTATCAGGCAGTTCTTTCACCCCTGTCTTACGATCAACATACAAATACATTTCTCTCTTTTTTGAACTTTTAAATACAGAACAAAAACGTTTAGTGTCCGATGTATATTGCTTCATTTTAATGCCCTAAGCGTTGTTTGTATCATGTTTTAAAATATCTATAAATTGATCTTCCATTAATATCTTGCGCCAGTTACTAATTTCAGAAGGTAAGGCGTCATGATTATTCCTTACAACATGAATAACGATACTTTCTAACATTTTACGCGACCCTAGTAATTGAGAGGCAATACCTGTTTTCTCAGCAACATTAGTCACAATCGCCTTTAATTTTTTAAAGAGCTTTAATTCATCGCCTTTCACTGGCCGATCAATAGCGACGAAGTTATCATCGACCTTTTTTGAAGCACTGTCCAAAGAAGCTAAATAAGTAATTAAACTTTCGCCATATAAGCGAATTGATTTTGGCTTTATATCTTTAATACTTCTGATATCTGAAATTTTCGTGGGTATAGTTTCAGCGAGCTGAATCAAATACTTATCACCAAACACCCAAGGTTTTGGCACATTATTAGTTTGTGCTTGCTGATCTCGCCAAATAACTAATTTTTGAAGAACCTGCTGCCGCGCTAAAGGTAACTCATAAGCTCCTCTAAGCTTTAAATAAGCTGTTTCGGGCTGATCCCAATTTAGCTTTGTTTGTAATATAATATTGCTCGCTTCATCGAAAACAAAATCTAAAAGCTCTTTTTCAATTAAAGCCGCCTCTAAGTCTCTGTGTAAAAGAATCAAGTATTCCGCATCTTTTGCTGCATACTCTAATTGTTTCTCCGTCAGCGGTCGCTTTAACCAATCCGATCGAGTCTCTGATTTATCTACGGGGAAGCCTAAAACCTCTGATACCAAACTTTGGTAACCCAGCGATGCGCCATAACCTAAAAATGCCGCCGCAATTTGAGTATCGAACACACATTTCGTCAACACCCCAGTCGCTTGATAAAGCAACTCAATATCTTCACTCATGGCATGCATGATTTTAACGATAGAAGGGTCTACCAATAACACGGCCAACGGCTTTAAACTCGACACTTTCAAAGGATCTATAATAAAAACCCCTTTCGTATCGGCAATCTGTATTAGGCCTGGCTTAGCATAATAGGTATCCGTTCGCATAAACTCGGTGTCTATGGCTAAAACCTTTTCTGACGACCAATTTTCAACCTGTGCTTCAAGCGCTGACTGATCTTCAATCAACGTGAATTCTTCTATATTTTCACTCATTCGTTATTACCGGTTTTCTTCCAGAAAAAGCATGATTTAATGTACCGCCGTCGACATAGCCAAGTTCACTACCCATCGAAAGCCCATGAGCTAAACGAGTGATCAAACAATTTTTAGCACTTAAAGTCTCAGCAATATAATGAGAAGTAGCCTCCCCCTCTATCGTAGGGTTCGTCGCTAGAATCACTTCTTTTATACCGACTTCCTGAACACGAGACACTAACCCAGGAATGCCTATTTCATTAGGGCCACGGCCATCAAGCGGCGATAAACTCCCCTTTAGAACAAAATATTGCCCCTTATAATGATGCGACTGTTCAATCGCCATCAAATCTAATGGCGACTCCACGATACAGATCGTTTCTCTATCACGTGAATTGTCTTGGCATATTGTACACAGGCTTTGTTCACTAAAATTTTGACATGCATTGCAATAGCCAATTTTCTCAACGGCATTCTCTAAGCCAAATGCCAAACGTTTTGCACCCGCCCTATTTCTTTCTAATAAGTGGAGCGCCATCCGCTGAGCTGATTTCTGCCCAACACCGGGTAAAACCCTTAAGGCATCAATAAGCTCATCAATTACTGGTCCAAAACCCATAAAACAATCTCTTTACATAAAGTGGTAGTTTTTGAAGCAGCCTAAAATGGCATTTTAAACCCTGCAGGCAAACCCATACCCGCAGCTAAGCCAGACATTGAGCTCTTACTTTTTTCTTCAATTTTACGAACCGCATCATTCACAGCGGCAGCTAACAAGTCTTCTAGCAACTCTTTCTCTTCCGACATAAGCGAGTCTTCGATTTCAACTTTTTTAACGTCGTGACGGCCATTCATTAGCACTTTAACCATGCCTGCCCCCGACTCACCAGTCACTTCTGCATTCGCAATTTCTTCTTGCTGCTTTTGCATCTCTTCCTGCATTTTTTGGGCTTGCTTCATCATATCGCCCATATTTCCACCGATCATCTCTCTCTCCTGGGTATCATTTGGCTCATTACGAGATTTCACCAATTGCTTTAATGCTATTTTCGACCAAAACACCATCAAAAACATCTAATATTTTTAGAACATTAGGATCTGACTTAATCAATTGTTCTGCCTGTACTTGCATTTCTCCACGCTTTCGATCACGCCACATCATCGGCGTTTCTTGATTTTCTTTCAGTCCATTAAAAAAATTTATTTGCTGATCGTAGCTGTAAGATTGCTGTATTGCTGCCCGAATTCTACTTTCATGACTAGGATTCAGTAAACGATAATGCCCTGAATCAAAATATAGTTCCAAGGCTTGCTCATTTTCTTCAAGCACTGAATTAAGCAATAAATTTAAGGTCATTCCAGATAAACCTAACTGAGCAGATCGAACTGACCAAGAAGACTCATCTGTTTGCGCAACATCTAACCCTACTGTTTGGCTATTTTCGCTAACATCAGCACTATGGATAGCGGAGTCGCCAACTTCAGTTGTCGACTCTGTATGGTCGTCACTCTCATTTATAGCAGCCTCTTCTAGCGAAAGACTAGCGGCTGAGTCAGTTACATGCGCTTCACTTGCCTGAGCTAAATTGATATCCGCTATGTTAACAGCGTCTTCTCTTTTCGCTTGGTGACTTTCTTCAAACTCTAACTCAGCATCGCCTTGAGAAACTGGCACTATAGCCTGATCAGCTAAGTTTGTTTTTTTTTTCAACTCTTCTGCGGTGTTTGTTTCACTCACATAATCATCAGTCACTGAGTTTGAGCCAGAGTCATACTCGTCCATCGACGCATCGTTTTCATATGACTCTAAGGGCGGGCTATTCTCTACGGATAACATTGCAGGAACTTCATCTGAAACAGAGGATTGCGCTTCTAGTGACGCCTCCGGCATGTCGGATGCTAAATCGGTATCAAGTACTTGTGAAATTACGGGTAAAATCGGCTTATTACCCTCTACCGGCGACAACTGAAAAGCCATCATTCTTAACAAAGCCATTTCTAAACCTGATTTTGGATCAGGCGTAATGGCTAAATCCTGCCGACTGGCCAAGGCTACTTGGTAAAATAGTTGAACATCTTCAGCGCAAAGTAGGTGAGCATAATTCATCACTTGTTCTTGGTCGCCCATTGAATTATCACTAGCGCCAGGTACCGCCTGTTCTACTGCAACGCGGTGCAGTATCGCTGCAAGGGTCGCTAGCACAGAGGTATAGTCAGGTGAAAATTCTGCTAAGCTTTGAACTTCAGCTAACATTCCTGACGCATCGCGACTCACAAGCTTATCGAGTATTCGGTAGATTTTTTTCTGGTCTACCGTTCCAAGCATCGTACTCACACCAACCTCAGTTAGTACACTATTGCCATAGGCAATTGCTTGATCGGTCAAACTTAATGCATCACGCATGCTGCCATCAGCTGCACGCGCCAAGGCCCACAAAGCCATCTCTTCGAAGGTGACTTGCTCTTGGGTAAGAACATGATTCAAGTGCCCAACAATACGTTCAGGCGACATATTTTTTAAATTAAACTGTAAACATCTAGAAAGAATCGTAACGGGGAGTTTTTGAGGGTCTGTTGTCGCAAACAGAAACTTAACGTGTTCAGGCGGCTCTTCAAGTGTTTTTAACAATGCATTGAAGCTTGATTGAGAAAGCATGTGCACTTCATCAATCAGGTAGATTTTAAACCGACCTTCAGTGGGTGCATATTGTACATTTTCCAACAGCTCACGCATGTCTTCAACTTTGGTTCGTGACGCGGCATCGATTTCAATCAAATCGACATAACGACCCTCAACAATACTGGTACAAGCGCCACAGGTGCCACAAGGTTCAGACGTTATACCTTTATCACAACTAAGACATTTCGCCAAAATACGACCAATGGTCGTTTTACCTACGCCCCGCGTACCGGTAAATAAATAAGCGTGATGTAACCTTTGGCTATCCAAAGCGTTGATCAAAGCCTTCAAAACATGCTCTTGACCAACCATTTCTTTAAAATTTTGAGGACGCCACTTACGGGCAAGAACCTGATAACTCATGAAACCAACTTACGTGACAATAATTTCAAATGAAAAACATACTACATATTACACCGTCAACAGAATGAAGACACTATTTGGCCTAAAAGTATTACTTAGTTTTGATAATATAAGGAAAAATTTAAGCACAAACTTCACTCAGAAGCGACAAGCATGCCGTGAAATCACAGATAGTAAAGATATTTAGTCGAGGCATAAAAAAACGCTTGCCATAATAACAAACGTCTAAAAATTCTCAACTTGTCGGCTCTGCAGACAGGTAAGAGAGCAATCGTAATAAATTAACCTTAGCTTAGAAGTCGGGCGTCAACGATAGACGAATGGTATTCCCCGGCCCGGCTAACTTTGAACTTAGAATTCGAGTTAGTAAACCACAACCCTCAAGCTTTGACATGGTATAGGTGCCAGTCACTTCTCCACCTGACAGCAAATCAAAGTATTCACTATCAACCGAAGTAATTGTAAAAATCACTGGCTCTATAGTTCGGCATTCATCGCCACCACCAATTTTCCAATCGACTAAACCAAACAGAGATTTGGTTACCCTAGGAAGCTTCACATAGGCTTGCGATGTTGCGACTAGAACACCATCAACCAAAGTTCCGAGGGTTTCGCCTACCGGATCAAATTCGATCTGAGCAGTTGCTTGATAACGCTTCCATCCTTGAATTATATCAAAACTACCTTTAGTCGACGCTAGGTTTAGCTCTCCCGTAAACGAACCTTGTGATAGATTAAACACATTCTGTATACCACCTGATAGATTTACCGTACTGTCGTTTGCTGCGATATAAGTACGGCCTTGCACATCAAGCGCCACTGAAACGATAGAATCAACACCAGTACCTCCATTACCACCAGTGCCATCATCACATTCAGCTAAGGTTGGAGCTAACTCACAAGGCTCATCATTGACAACCACTTCACCCGACCCCGTTAGACCAATCAAAAGTACGGCTTCGTCTTCATCATTCGAAGAGATTTCAACAGTACCAACACTATCACCCTCAACTGCTCTGTATGTCACCACTTCAGAACACATTTCGCCCTCAGCAATGCTCGAACAGTTTTCAGTCACACTAAACTCTGAACCTTGCGAGTTGTTTACCACTACACCAGAAATAGCCAATGGTGCTGTACCAATATTTTCAATCTGAACGGTTTCAGTCGTACTTTTATCTTCTTCAAGCGTCCAAAAATTCAGAGAGGTAACAGTAACGCTTATTTCAGGTTTATCTTCAATTGCACCTGAGCCAGATAAGAGAACAGATACAGAAGGCTCATCGTCATCTGTTGAGGTGATCAGTAAACGTGCACTTTGAACACCTTCGGCGGATGCCGCATAAGTAAGCGTGATGGTGCAGGTTTCACCTGCCGCTATTGTTGTACAGTTGTTCGTTTCAGAGAAAGCCGAAGCATCTTCACCCAAAATACTAATGGCGTTAATACCTAATATCGCACCACCAACGTTTCTAATCGTTACCAGCTCTTCACTTGACTGCCCCAATAAATGAGTGCCGAACTCTACCTCTGTCGACTCAACGACAATCCCTGCGCCAGATAAAGTGGTGGTCACTTGGATCGAAGTCAATACATTATCCTGACCCGCATTCAATGCACAATCTACGGTAAATTCACCAACCGGCTTAGTTGCAACCGAACCATCAGCCCTAACATTTTTTAGGTCCATGATTAAGTCATCAATCGTCAACGTAACCGCCCCTATATGCGACAAACTAAAACTTTGTGCCGGAGAAATACCGCTTGCAGGTACTTCAAAAGGACCAGTCTCATCAGCTGGAACCTCAGTTGGCTCAATAACGAAGTCTATATTATGAGTAATTTCACCAGCCTCAGTATGAAAAGTATTTATGCTATGCGCTACACCAGTAACGGTGGTTGCCCCAGAAAAATCTAATCCATAACGCGCTTTATCGGGAACAATAGCAATTGCATCAATAGTTAACGGCACTAATTCAACGGGCACTCCGTCAGCTCCTATTACCAAAGACTCAGGGTAATTAGCTGAAACATTAGCAATAACAATTTGATCACCAATAAATGGAAAAGGACAAGTAAACGCAAGCGACACAGAAACGGGTGCAGCGATAACTGCGGCATTTGCCGCTAACAAAGCAAAACCTATTACAACTAAAATTATTCGGCTACTAATAATTCTTTTTACTTTCATGATTTATACACCCTTTTAATTCTTTTATGAAAAACTGCTTTTATTATTTTTATGACCCACTAAAACGCTCCCCCCCTCACCTGCAACACAAGAAAAATACTCACCAACACCATAACAACAGCACATACCCACATAAAACAGGCGTTTGTATTCACTACTATTCAAATACACGCTTACACCCATCGGATCTATGGGGCCATTTAACCGCGAATTCAAAGGACTAATCATTGTCAAAACAGGTGATTTCTTTGTTATAAACGGTAAACGTGAACTCACACTAGACACATACGCGGCTGGCACATAAATCCCCGTTCAAGATGAACAAACAAATAATAAAGTGCATTTATAGATAGGCGATAACTTCGCATTAAAATAACGCAACATCATTCCAGTTATGAGAGCGACCTGAATGTAGATATTTTTACGTAAGTAGTGATTGATTGAGCCAAGGCTGCTAACAAATATATTACAGGCATAAAAAAGCGTTTGTCATTACAACAAACGCTTAAAAATTCTCAACTTGGCGGCCTGAAAGCAAGCAAGAGAGAGAGTAATCGCCTAAGCGAATATTACTTACAAATCGGGCGTCAACGATAGATTGATTGTGTTTCCTGAGCCTGCTAATTTCAAGCTAAGAATACTTGTCAATACGCCACAATTTTCAAGTGTTGGCATGGTATATTCACCTGTAACCACACCACCAGATAGCGCGTCAAAATACTCGCCATCTGCTGAAGTAATTGTAAAGGTTACTGGCTCTTTAGTACGGCACTCACTGCCCCCACCAATTTTCCAATTAATCAAACCAAACAACGTTTTAGTTACTTTTGGTAACTTCACATAAGCTTGAGAGGTCGCCACAAGAACGCCATCCACCAAAGTACCAACGGTTTCGCCTACTGGCTCAAATTCAATACTAGCCGTAGCCTGATAGCGGCTCCATCCTTTGATGATTTCAAAGCTACCCTGAGTCGGCGCAAGAATTAGATCGCCGGTAAATGCCCCTTGAGTAAGATTAAATTCACTCTGGATAACACCTGAAAGAGGAACCGTACCGCTGTTTGCTGCGATATAAGTACTACCTACTACATCTAGTGCGACAGGAATAATTAAATCATCACCGCCGCCATTGCCACATTCTGGTAATGTTGGATCTAACTCACAGGGTTCAATAACAATCGCGCTACCTGTACCAGTTAAGCTTACTAACGTGTCTGATTCGTCATCGTCGTTAGAAGAAACCACAATATAACCCGCACTTACACCTTCAACTGCGTCATAGCTTACTGTTTCAGTACAGCTAGCAGCAGCTTCAATACTAGAACAATTTTCAGTCACACTAAACTCAGTGCCCTGCGTGTTGTTAACCACTACACCCGAGATCGTTAATGGCGCCGTTCCAATATTTTTAATCAGAATGGTTTGCGTTGTACTCGTACCTTCCTCAATTGCGCCAAAATCAAGTGCTGTCGTAACTACATTAATTTCAGGCTTGTCTTCAATTGCCCCTGTACCACTTAAAGCAACAGACACACTCGGCTCATCCGCGTCGGTAGAATTAATGACTAGACTTGCGTTTTGTGCGCCTACTTCAGAAGCGGTATAGGTAACTGTCGCTGTACAGCTTTCTCCGGCACCTACCGTGGTACAGTTATTGGTTTCAGAAAAAGCAGATGCACCTGCTCCTGAAATACTAATGGCATTCACACCGAGAATAGCACCACCAATATTACGAACGGTTACTGACTGAGCGGAGGACTGTCCCAATAAGTTAGTGCCAAAGTTGATCGCAGTTGACTCAACTTCAACCTCAGCATTGGCTAAAGCAGTGGTTACCTGAATAGTTGTCAATACATTATCTTGACCTGGATTCAATACACAATCAGCTGAAAATTCGCCCACAGGAGCAGGCGCTACAGAACCATCAGCCTTAAGGTTTCTTAAGTCCATGATCAAGTCGTCAACCGTCAATATGACAGCACCAACATTCGACACATCAAACGCCTGAGCAGGGGCAACTCCTGCAGCAGGTACATCAAATGGACCACTTTCATTTGATGGTATAGTCGTATCTACAATCGCTAAATCGGTATTATTAGCAATAGTTCCAGCCGCTGTATGAAAAGTATTAATACTATGGGCTACACCCGTAATCGTTGTTGCATCAACAAACGCTAAACCTTGACGCGCTTTATCAGGAACAACCGTGATAGCATCAATCTGTATGGGCGGCAACTCAACCGGCGCTCCGTTGGCACCGATCACAATTGACTCAGGATAATCAGCAGAAATATTGGCAATTATTATTTGATCGCCGATTAGCGGGAAAGGACAAGTGAATTCTAACGATGTGTTAACAGGTGCTGCCATTATAGCCCCATTTGCTGCCATAAGCGCAGAACCTATAATTGCTGCACGCATCGGATTAACCTTAAAGGTTTTTGTTTTCATGATTTATTCACTCCTGAGTATTTATATTAATTATTTTTTTAGATGCGATTAAGCAATGTAAAAGACAAGTAGCGCACTCAATGTATATAACGGTTTTAAATACCCGCAAAAAACGATCTTTCTTATCTAAATTCTGACCTTGCATCCAATAAACTTCATACATTCAACTTCTGAGACTTGCATTACTTCCATTAGTCTTCTGGCGCTCATTAAGCGATTATTCAAACAAATAGTCATTGTTAAAATAGGTTATTATTTTGTTAAAATAGGTAAATGTGACAAAATCGCCACTTCAAAAACATTACTAAAAAAACACAAATATTCACAAATTTATCAAGCAATTATTCATTCAACAAAATGACACACCAATAAAAAAAACTGAACCCTCAGTCATAAAAAATCAATTAAACTTTTGATAAACCTAGTTATATAAAGACCTAAGCGCCTCGTTTAAACATAATAAAATGAGGTTATTTCGTCCAAAGCGCATAATTTTCAGCATATGAGAACCAGACCCCACAGAATCAGTGAAACTCATCAATTTTTAAAAAAATAAAAAAATATTCACTTTTATTTACAACTGTAACGCTAATAAAATAGAGCATTAACTCTAATAAAGTAGCGCATTCATAACTAAAAGGAACTTACTATGACCACAGCACAAACAAAAAACATGCAAGATTATGATGTCCCTTTAATTTCACTCAGCTATGCCAATTTATTTTTTAGTTTCCTAAAAGCAAAAGGAATTACCAACGAAGCCATCATCGCACACGCCCCTGATGCAGCAAATTTGATTGGAAAATCAGCTGGCCACCTATCGATAAATCAAATGATTCCAATAATAGAAATTTCTGATTGGCTACTCAATGATGAAGGTGCCGCTTTTGAGTTTGGCCAGCAACTGGACCTTGGAAAACACGGACTCTTTGGCTACTCCCTTTTGACAAATGAAAATTTTCAACAAAAAGTGGAAACTATCGTCAAACACATGCAAATTTGCCTCCCCTTATTTGAAATGGAAGTCGTCAGAAATGGCCGCGACACCATCATTCATTTAAATGACGCTTGGAATATTGGTAAAACACGCTCATTTATTGCCAAAATGTACATGGGCAGTATCTATTCGGTATCAAAACAAATATGCAGCAACCTACACTTCGACATCGACTTCCCATCGACTAAAACGAAAGCGGAATGGGCCTCATTAGCGCCGAACTCCTATTGGAATTTTAATACTGACAAAAATCGCATCATTCTTTCTCAAGTAAAGCAGGTTAACCCACAACAAAAGAACACAGATAAGGAACTCACCATTTCTTATTCACTTGCTGAAAATAATCATCTTCAAAAATCAAACATTGAATGTGAAAATACTGACAAGGCAAACAATATTGCGACAAAAGTACGGGAGGATATAAAGACCTCCCCTAACCTAGCCAGTATTGAGAGAAGTGCGTCACTGTTGAACATGAGCTCACGCTATCTACGCCAACAATTAGCAAATGAAAACACATCGTTTCGAGAAATCAGTAATGAAGTAAGGCAAGGCTATGCCGACCTTTACTTAAATGAAACTCCGATGCCATTAAATAAAATTGCTAATAAGCTGGGCTTTGGCGACCAAGCCAGCTTTACGCGAGCCTATCGGAGCTGGACAGGAAAAACGCCAGGCGAAGTGCGGAAAGCACTTAAAAATGAGGTCAAAATACTTTAAATCTTCAGGAAAAAATATTTTACTGATAAGACCTCTGACTCTTTTACTGAAAAAGTATCTGACGTTGTTTTTTTACCTCAGACAACCCTTCTAGAAGTACCTGCCCCTCACGCAAAACAAATACCCGAGGTTCAAAATTAACTTGCGTATTTTCACCCCATAAAACCTTATTATTAGCATCTATCGTCATTTCTGATGCATAAGCGAGCGCCAAACCAGTTTGATACTCTAGCTCAACATTCAACTGCGGCAAGCCTTGCTCTGATTTTTTAACCTTATAAACTACTGCAGAGCCAACAATCTTCCCTGACAAAGCTTGAGACTGTAAGGCCCCTCTTATTAAAGGAATACTTTTAGCAGGCTCATTAACTATTTGACCCGGCTTAGCATACCAAACGTATTTAACGCCGCCATCTTTAAATAGTGCAGCACCATAAGGTGAAAAATCCCCATAGACCGCTTGTAAAGCAGAGGTTTTTTCAATTACCACACCCAATAAATGCTTTAAGTTAACTCGCGTCTCTTCTCGCGCCAATTCTACATTTAGATCAGCAGAGGACTCGTACTCTTCATCTGCCAGTACAACACTACAACTCGCCAGAAGAAAAATAACTTTAATAAACGGTACAGAATTAAAAGCAGATATTATTTTAGACATTGCCCTACTAACCCATTCTCTCAATAACAAAAAAATTCAGAAGCCTGATAGCCGCCTCACTTAATAAGTTGTATAAAACCCCTAACCAAACAACAACAACAACAACAACAACAACAACAACAACA
>JBLHVH010000032.1:0-22486 GCA_047628385.1 Oleiphilaceae bacterium | reverse complement strand
AGAGTTTAGTTGATGTGTTTGTTCGATATAAAGGTAAAGACGCCGAAGTGCTATTTGATAGCGATGAAGATAAAGCCAAAATTCAAGCGTTAAAGCAAAAGTGCCTAGATAAATCTATTTTTAAATACAACCGGGCTTATACTATTTCTACCTGTATGTTTTGATTGGTAAAGTAACCATCAAAGAGGCGCCCTTTACAACGGCTGCTGCGAGTACCGATCGAGTGAGTTTTGACGATGATGGTCGCATCAGTGTGAAGCCCGGACTTGCCGGCGTAGAGGACTATAGAAAAGAAGACTTACGTTTTCCAAGTCAGGCTAAAGTGTCAGGATCTTATCAGTTTCGACCAGATCTTAATCTAGGGTTGGCGCTATATCGTTATGGTGATTTAAATTTTCCTTCTACTACCCTAGCGTACCATCTCTCAGACACGTTACAGCTTAATGCGGGGTTTGATTATAAATCTGATGCCATGACTTTGGGGTATTCATCTTCCTATTTTAATGTGTCGTTAACCAGTGATCGCTTAACCTTGGAGAAGGCGAGAACGTTTGGTTTAGATATTTCCGCTAATGTTGATTTATAGGTGTTTGTGGATGCTGTTTTCTCTATAATAAAACTATAAATTTAAAAAAATAGGAAAGTAAATGCTAGCGTTGAAAAAATCACTAACGGGCATAGCGACACTATGCTTGTTTTTAAGCTTTAGTACGTTGGTAGGCGCTCAAGATAAGCATTACATGATAGTCGGTACCGGTGGTGTTACCGGCGTCTATTACCCAACCGGTGGTGCGATTTGCCGCATGATTAACCGTTTACGTTCAGAGCATGGTATTCGTTGTGGTGTTGAAAGCACTTTAGGGTCTGTTTATAACCTAGAAAAAGTTCGTGAGCACGATTTAGACTTAGGTGTGGTGCAATCGGATTGGCAGTTTCATGCTTATAATGGCAGTAGTGAGTTTGAAAGCGATGGCCCTGATAAAGATTTACGTTCTGTTTTTTCCATATATTCCGAACCGTTCACGATCGTGGCGCGTAAAGATTCAGGTATTAAAACGTTTAATGACTTGAAAGGAAAACGAATTAATCTTGGGAACCTCGGTTCAGGCCATCGTGCAACGATGGAAGTGCTCATGAAAGAAATAGGTTGGACACGAAGCATGTTTTCTCATGTGTCGGAAGTGAGGTCTTCAGATCAGGCGAAGGCACTTTGTGCTGATGAGTTTGATGCCTTGGTGTTTATGGTTGGGCATCCGAGTACGTCGATTAAAGAAGCGACAACAGAGTGCGATAGCGTCTTACTTGATGTAACGGGAAAGGTCGTAGATAAAATGGTCAATGATAATGCTTACTACCGTGCAGCAACTATTCCTGCCGGTATGTATCGGGGTACGGATCGTGAAGTTAAAACATTTGGAGTGGGGGCGACTTTTGTCGCATCTCGACAAACGCCCGATGAAGTAGTTTATCAATTAACAAAAGTTGTTTTTGAAAACTTTATAGAGTTCAAAAAACTACACCCCGCATTTAATGACTTACGGAAAGAGCAAATGATTAATGATGGTTTGTCAGCGCCATTACATTCAGGTGCGGTTCGCTATTACAGAGAAGTTGGCTTGATGTAGGCTTTTTGAAAAAGCCATTGTCCGGCGAGCAAAAATAGTGAATAAACAATCAAAAAGCGTACATAATGATTTATGTACGCTTTTTTAGTTTTGGCTAAAAAAATGCCAAACGATTAACGCTTTTTTCGGCTCTTACTTAGTTCTTATTTAGATCCTTACTTAGAAAGTAAGGAAATATCAGCAACCTTCAAGAATAACGCTCTGAGCTGGTTTAACAAAATCAGTCGGTTTATCTTAACGGCTTCATCGTCCACCATTACCATCACTTCATCAAAAAACTGATCAACAGGCTTTTGCAGTGTTGCTAGTGAAGCGAGAGCATTTGCGTAGTCGCCTTTATCAAATAAAGGGGTCACCTTTTCAGAAAGTGAGCTTAATTGTGCTGCAAGCTCAACTTCCGCAGGATCGGTCAGTAAGCTCGGGTTTATTTCGTTTTCGCTTAAGTCAGTGTCTTGCTTAGCAAGGATATTAGAGACGCGCTTATTTGCCGCAGAGAGTGCTTGTGCTTCATCCAATGCATGAAATGCATTCACGGCTTTAACGCGCTTATCAAAATCGACTGGACGAGTCGGTCTACGTGCGCATACTGACAAGAATACTTCGGCAGAAATATTTTCACCTTCATACCATGCTCTAAAACGCTCAAGCATATACGTGACTAACTCTTGTTTTACATTGTCATTTTTCAGTTCACCATACTGCTCAATCGACCAAGAAATAATATCCTTAAGGTCTAAATCTAGTTGCTTCTCAACAATGACTCTCAAAATGCCCAGCGCTGCACGCCGCAATGCAAATGGGTCTTTGGTGCCAGTTGGGGGCTGATTAATGCCAAATAAACCGACGAGAGAGTCAAGTTTTTCTGCAATAGACAAAGCTTGGCCTGTTTTAGTGCTAGGGAGTGCATCTCCAGCAAACTTAGGCATGTACTGTTCATTTAAAGCGAGTGCTATTTCTTCAGACTCACCATCGAAACGCGCATAATGGCTACCCATGATGCCTTGTAAGTCAGTGAACTCGAGTACCATTTCGGTGACGAGGTCAGATTTTGCAAGCTTGCCGGCACGTTCTGCTTCGTTTGCATTGCCGCCAATTTGTTGGCTAATTTTTGCCGCCAGTTTCGACACACGCTCTGTCTTATCAAATACCGTACCGAGATCTTTTTGGAAGATGATTTTTTTAAGCTGTTCTCTTCTTGCTTCAAGGGTAGACTTTTTATCGGTCTCAAAGAAGAATGCCGCATCAGATAACCGCGGACGAATGACGCGTTCATTACCTTCAATAACTTGAGCAGGATCTGTGCTCTCGATATTGGCGATGGTAATAAAGTTTGGCATCATAGCGCCACTTTTATCGAGTAAGTGAAAGTACTTTTGGTGTTCTTTCATTGATGAGATAAGGGCTTCGGTCGGTACTTCTAGAAAACGCTCTTCAAAGGCGCCTAATAAAGGAACAGGCCATTCATTTAATGAAGCCACTTCGTCTAAAAGGTCCTCATCAATGACGGCAATGCCACCCGCTTGCTCAGCTGTTTTTTGAACACTTAAACGGATTTTTTCTTTTCTAATGTCATAATCAGCAATGACTTTTCCTTGCTCTAACAATATTTTTTCATAATCGTCGGCATGGTTGATCTGAATTTCACCTGAACTATGGAAACGATGCCCGCGTGTTGTATTACTATTAGAAATACCTAAAATATTGCCTTGAACGACGTCACCGCCAAAGATCATTAATACCCACTGCAATGGACGAACAAATTCAACTCTTTGAGCTCCCCAGCGCATACGTTTTGGTATTGGAAGCTTGCTGAGAGATTGGTCAACAATGTCATTTAACAATGAAAGCGTGTCTTCGCCGGCTTCTGTACTGCGATAGACTAACCATGTACCTTTTGGTGTTTCCTGTTCTTCTAATTGTGTCGGTTCAATCTTTAATGATTTTGCGAAGCCAAGTAAAGCACGTGATGGCTGGCCTTCGTTATCATAAGCGGCTTTTTTAGACGGGCCTTTTTTCTCAATGGTCTTATCCGCTTGTTTAGCTTCTAAGCCTTTTATTCTAAGCGCTAAGCGACGAGGGCTAGCAAATGACTTAGCTTCGATATAGCTTAAGCCCGCATCCTTGAGTCCTTTTTCGATGCCGTTTGAAAAAGCATCAGATAGTTTCTTGAGTGACTTAGGAGGTAATTCTTCGGTACCAATTTCAACTAAAAAATCGTGAGTTGCTGACATGTTATTTGTCTCCCTTGTCTGAATTGCTAGAACCGGAGCTAAGTGCTTCGAGCTTGGCGAGCGCTTCTTTACGAAGTGCTTCGGGTGCAAGTGGGAAGCCTAATTCTTGTCGGCTTTCGAGGTAACGTTTTGCGACGGCACGCGCTAGTGTCCTAATACGTAAGATGAAGCGTTGTCGCTCCGTTACTGAAATTGCATGGCGTGCGTCTAGCATATTGAAAGTATGTGATGCTTTTAAGACCAATTCGTAGGCGGGTAAAGGAAGTCCTTTATCAATCATGCGCTGGCTTTCAGCTTCGAAGTTGTCAAAATTAGCAAATAGTATATCGGTATTAGCATGTTCGAAATTGTAGGTCGACATTTCAACTTCATTCTGATGAAAAACATCACCATACGTGACAACACCGTTTGGTCCATTTGCCCAAACTAGGTCGTACACACTATCCACCCCTTGAAGGTACATAGCGATACGTTCTAAGCCATAGGTTATTTCACCGGTGACAGGATAGCATTCGAGCCCGCCAACTTGCTGAAAGTAGGTGAATTGAGTAACCTCCATGCCATTTAACCAAATTTCCCAGCCTAAGCCCCAGGCGCCTAATGATGGCGACTCCCAATTATCTTCAACAAAACGAACATCATGTACATTGGTATCGATACCCATTGCCGTCAATGATTCAAGGTAAAGGTCTTGAATGTTAAGGGGCGAAGGCTTTAAGACAACCTGAAATTGGTAATAGTGTTGAAGGCGGTTAGGGTTTTCACCATAGCGACCGTCAGTTGGACGTCGGCTAGGTTGTACATAAGCGGCATTCCAAGTCTCGGGTCCAATAGACCGAAGAAAGGTTGCAGGGTGAAAGGTGCCAGCACCTACTTCCATGTCTAAAGGTTGAAGTATTACACAACCTTTACTTGCCCAAAAGTTTTGAAGTGCAAGGATGAGCCCTTGAAAGGTTTTAACATCGGGCTCAGATATATTAGAACTGGTCTCATTCGACACGGTTATACCACCAAATTTTATTATGTGAGTGATCTCGGTTTTTGCATAAACCAAAAAGTGCGGCATTATACCCTAAAATACACCTTGTTGGAGTAGTCTATAGGTTGATGTACTTTAAAATTTCAACTACTTGTTCTGGTGTTTCGGTCACCGCCATTGCTGCGCCGTCGATCTCTTTAAGTGGGTGGGTTAGTTCGGGTGCGTGCATAACAATAATTGGCTTACCTTGACCGATAGCAATACCTGCATCAAAGGCCGCATTCCACTGTTTGTATTTTTCACCAAAGCGAACGACAACGATATCTGATTTTTTAATGAGACTCATTGTACGTAAGGCATTAATTTTTGCTGCTTTATGGTCTTTCCAAAAATTATTTTCTTCCTCACCTAATATGCGTACGCCGACTTCATCACTGGCTGCATGGTTGGTAATCGGGGTATAAATGTTCGCGTCAACGCCATTTTCTTTAAGGCCGGAAACGATACGCTCACGCCAATCTGAATGTATTTCGCCAGAAAGATATATGCTGTATTTCATAAATGTAAGTTCCTTGTTTAAGGTTTTGTGCTATACATAGCGAGGTAATTTTAAAGGAATTAGAGCTGTAATTAAATAATAGTGGTAGGGAATATCCCACAAGGAGAATAATTGCATGGCAATATACGATCACCAATACGGAGAGTTGTCGTATTTTAGGGTTTTTAGAGCATGGGGAGGAGAAGAGCATCAGGAATATGTTCGGATCAAACGAAGTCGAAATGCTGCATACACTAAAGCAAAAGAAATAGATGCACGGTTTGAAAAAGCACAAAAGTCGTATTGCTTAGAACACGCTTTGTTGCCTGAACATCATGTGCGCCCCGATGGACATATTCGTGGTTTAAGGAGGGTGTTAGTCAAGCGTAAAGGCCGTTCGCCTGTGGATGTTTTTGAGTTAAGAGTGAATGTTCCTTGGGAAAGTCAAATTAAGCGAACGACAATATCTATTAGTGTGCATGGCGCGGAAAAGGCATTTAAACTATCGGTCGATAAAATTTGTCAATGGTATGGTTTGAAGCCAAGATCAGAACCTAGGGTCGCAATGATGGCGTGCCGTGAATTGTATCTTAAGAAAGATTTAATGGATCATGAGCAGTTAGAAAGCCTAAATAGAGGGTTATTGAACGAGATGAAGTTAGTCGAAAATAACGCCGATGAAAATCTTTCAAACGTGGCTGAGCAAGCATACCAAAAAGCAAAAGATGAAATAGCGAATTTAAGAGGTGGTTTTCTTAAAAGTATTAAGCGCTTTACGGCATAATAACGTTGGCGAAAAGCTAGAAATCCGGTGTTTCTAGCTTTACAATACTTTTAGTGTCGCCAAAATGACGGTGTAAATAATATTAGCAGCGTAAAAATCTCAAGCCGCCCCATCAGCATTGCAAAGCAAAGAATCCACTTTGCCGTATTCGGAATATCTCCATAATGAGCAGATACATCGCCTAAACCAGGGCCTAAGTTGTTAATGCTCGCCCCCACTGCCGACCAAGCGGTTACTTGGTCTAAACCTGTTGCTAGCAATAAAAGCAGTAGCACGACAAAAACAAACAAATAAACTGAAAAGAACCCCCATACCGCTTCCAGTACGCGATCGGGTACCGGTTTTTTACCAAGCTTTACTGGAATAATTGCATTAGGGTGGATGAGGCGCTGAACTTCTCTAAGGCCTTGCTTGTAAATTAATAGTATACGAATTGCCTTCATCCCACCCCCAGTTGACCCTGCGCAGCCTCCAACAAAAGCAACCAGAAAAAGTAAGAAAGGCAATACAAAAGGCCAACTCGTAAAGTCTGCCGTCGCAAAACCTGTTGTTGTCGCGATAGAAACTACTTCAAATAGGCCTCTTATAATCGAATCTGAGAGGTTGTATGTGTCTGTGAAATACAAAATAGCGATCGTAACAAGTGCGACTAACAGCATTAATGAGCCATAAAATAGAAATTCGGGGTCTTTTATATACGTCACCCAGCTGTTGCTTCGCCATGCGGTAAAATGGAGTGCAAAATTAACCCCTGATATGAACATAAATAAAATGGCGATTAACTCAATTACACTGTTATCAAAAAAACCGATACTTGCATCATGAGTAGAATAGCCGCCAATAGCGATGGTTGAGAAGCTGTGGCAAAGCGCATCGAAGAGCGTCATGCCTGCGGCCCAATAGGCAAGTGCGCAGGCTATTGTTAAGCCAAGGTAGATATACCATAAAGCTTTAGCTGTTTCGGTAATTCGAGGAGTGAGTTTACTGTCTTTAACGGGTCCAGGTGTTTCGGCGCGATACAGCTGCATACCACCAATTCCAAGCATTGGGAGGATTGCAACGGCGAGTACGATTAAACCCATGCCACCAAACCATTGAAGTTGCTGGCGATACCAGAGAATAGATTTAGGTAGGTCATCTAATCCTGTAATGACTGTGGCACCGGTGGTCGTTAGGCCTGAAAGAGATTCAAAGTAGGCATCAACATATTGAAGATCTAAGGCATCGGTAAGATACAGCGGTATTGATCCGCTAATGCTGAGCACCACCCAAAAAAGTACCGTAACCAAGAAACCATCACGCACTCTCAACTCTTTCCTAAGGTTACGTACGGGTAGCCATACAAAAGTGCCTACGCCCAGTGTAATAATAAAGGCGTGTAAGAATGCTGTAATCTGATTATCATCATAAATAATCGATACCAAAATGGGGGGTAGCATCGATAAACTAAAAATCATGAGTAGGATGCCGAGAATGCGGCATATTGTCGAAAAGTGCATTAAATCTGTTCCCTAATGTGCAGCAAGTAGAATATTTGGGCACACTGATGTGTTCTTGTTAAATAGTGCATTAGAAAAATGACAGGCCGACTTGGAATAGTTTTTCGACTTCGCGTATTTTTTGTTTATCGACTAAAAATAAAATAACGTGGTCATCACTCTCAATACGGATATGATCGTGCGCAATCAATACTTCTTGCTTGCGCACAATTGCGCCAATGGTGGTGCCGGTCGGGAGTTTGATTTCATCTAAGCGTTTGCCAACAACTTTTGACGATTGCTCATCACCATGCGCGACCGCTTCGATCGCTTCTGCAGCACCGCGCCTCAGGGCATGCACATTTACCACGTCACCCTTTCGAATGTGTGTCAGCAAGCTACCAATGGTGGTTTGTTGAGGTGAAACCGCAATATCAATTTCACCACCTTCGATCAAGTCTACATAATCTGGGTTGCTAATGAGTGCAATTACTTTGCGAGCGCCAATGCGTTTAGCGAGCATAGAGGCCATAATGTTAGCTTCGTCATCATTAGTTACGGCAATAAAAACATCCGTATCTTCAATGTTTTCTTCTAGTAGTAAATCTTTACCTGCTGCGTTGCCGTGTAGCACAATTGTTTTTTCGAGTGATTCTGAGAGTGCAACACAACGTTCATGGTATTTCTCGATAATTTTTACTTGGTAGCGGCGCTCAAGTTGCTTAGCTAATCTGAAACCTATATTGCCGCCACCGGCAATAATAATACGTCGATATTTCTTTTCGAGAGGTTGAAGTTCGCTCATAACAGCACGAATGTGGTCTCTAGCTGCAATAAAGAAAACTTCATCATCGACTTCAATCACGGTATTGCCTGAAGGGATAATCGGTTGGCCCTGACGAAATATTGCAGCGACGCGGGTATCGATATTAGGCATGTGTTGACGAAGAAAAGAAAGTTCGTGACCGATGAGAGGCCCACCTTTACAGGCTTTTATCGCAACTAAACGCGCTTTACCCTTAGCAAAGTCCAATGCTTGAAGTGCGCCAGGATATTCAAGTAAGCGCGTAATATGTTTGGTTACTACTTGTTCAGGGCTGATCAGTACGTCAATTGGAAACGCTTTGCTGGTGAACAGCTCTTTTTTCGCTAAATATGGCGTTGCGCGAACACGACAAATTTTGCTGGGCGTCTTAAATAAGGTATAAGCAACCTGGCAAGCGGCCATGTTGACTTCATCGCTACTTGCTACAGCAATTAGCATATCGGCATCTTCGGCGCCGGCTTGTTCCAGAATGTTTGGATGTGCTCCCTGGCCGTGGACGGTTCGAATGTCCAGATGGTCTTGTAACTCACGTAGCCGAGCGCTGTCTTGATCGATAACTGTAATATCGTTCTCTTCATTCGCTAAATTTTCAGCGAGAGTGCCGCCCACTTGTCCTGCACCGATAATGATTATTTTCATAATTTTCTATTTAAACAGTAATCTGAGTTTAGTTGTTCTAACCATGAGTATGACATCTATATTCATGCACCCATTATATTGACGTACCAGTTTTTGTTAAACGAGCGTAAAAGAAGCCATCGTGACCCTCTTGTTGAGGAAATAGTTGTCGGCCAAATCCGGTATCAGTTCCCCAGTTCGCTTCAATTGGAACAATTTCTGCTGTTGGCTCACTTTTAAGAAAACGTTCAATTATTCGGTTATTTTCTTGCGAAAAAATAGAGCATGTTGCGTAGAGGAGTGTGCCACCTTGTTTAAGTGTTGGCCAGAGAGAAACGAGTAATTTTAGCTGTAAAATAGCTAAATTTTTAATATCGTCTTCTTTGCGTAATAGTTTAATGTCTGGATGGCGTCGAATAACCCCTGTCGCACTGCAGGGGGCATCTAATAAAATACGGTCAAATGCTTCGCCATTCCACCATGTGTTGACTTGCTCTGCATTTGCCGTTTTGAGTTGAGCTGAAAGATTTAGGCGTTCAAGGTTTTCGGTAATGCGCTCACTACGTTTAGCGTCTGAATCAAGTGCTAGCATTGTGAGGGAAGGCTCTGTTTCTAGCATTGCGCAAGTTTTTCCGCCAGGCGCTGCACAGGCATCTAATACACTTAAATTAGGTGATAAGTCTAATAAGCTGCAACAAAGCTGTGCTGCTTCATCTTGAACACTGACGAATCCGTCTTCAAAATGAGGCAGGTTCATGACATTACAAGGAGGGGTGATTGAAATACCATTGGCTGCAAATGGGCACGCTTTGGCTTCGATGTTAGCATCACTCAGTTTTTTAAGATAACTATCCCTACTGAGGTGTTGTTTGTTAACGCGTAGGGTCATCGGAGGGTGTTGGTTATTTTGCTGTAAAATACTTTCCCACTCGTTAGGCCAGTTATACTTTAATTTTTCTTGCATCCAGCGTGGGTGACTTGTAATCGCTGCTTCGAGAGGTGAGGTTTTTTCAGTCGCGTTTATTTTACGTAAAATAGCATTAATCAAACCTTTTAACTTTCTGATGCCAAGTGTTTCTGCTGCGGAGACGGTTTCATTTAATGCCGCATGGTTTGGAATTCGCGTATATTGAAGCTGATATATGCCTACTTTTAGAAGTGTTTCGGCTATCTTGTCATTTTTATGCAGTGGTTTTTCTAAAAATTGATTGTGCTGTGCTTCTAAATGATAGAACCATCGGCAGGTTCCAAAAACGAGTTCTTGAAGTAAAGCGCTGTCTTTTTCTGCAACTAACTCACTAGCTTTTGGTAACAAGGTGTTTAAGGACTGCCCCTGGGTGACCACGTTGTGAACGACTTGGCAGGCAATTGCACGAATGTTTTCCTGTTTGCTTGGTCGTGAACCGTTAAGATTGCTCAAGCGATGCTCCTTCATTATTTTCTATAACGTTTAAGTTGTCACCGACGTTGAGAATGTTCTTTCCGCCATTGTAGAATGCTTGTGCAGTGATTGCTTTAGCCCCAGGTAGTTGAAGTTTGAGTATTCGGATGGCGTGTTTGCCACAACTCACAACAATCCCGTGTTTATTCTTTTCAAGCACCGTGGCAGGTTCGCTGCAAACTACGTCGTGCACGATTTCTGCATCAAAGACGCGAATACGTTCACTATTAAGGATTAAAAATGCAACTGGCGTAGGATTGAACGCTCTTATTGTTAGGCATATTTGGTGCGCGTCATCTGACCAATCGATAGCTGCTTCTTGTTTATGCAGCTTGTGAGCATAGTTTGCTAAATCATTGTTTTGAACTTCGCCTTGTTCTTGCAGTTGATCCTTGATCAAGTCTAGCTCTTTATGCTTGATTGACTCTAAAAAGCTTAAAATAGCATTTGAGCCCATATCTGACAATTTGTCGTGAAGTGTGGCACCTGTATCGGTTTCTGTAATAGGCGTAAAAACCTTCATTAGCATGTTGCCCGTATCTAAACCTTTATCCATTTGCATGATGGTAATACCTGTTTCAGTATCGCCTGCTTGAATGGCTCGCTGAATAGGTGCTGCACCACGCCATCGTGGTAATAACGATGCATGAATATTAACGCAGCCTAAAGTAGGGGTGTCTAAAACATCTGTCGGTAATAATAAGCCATAGGCGGCGACAATCATCAAGTCAGGGGCTAACGCTGCCAATTCTTTCTTGGCATCGTTATTAGTCAGTTTTTCTGGTTGATAGACAGTTAGGCCATGTGCTTCAGCGACTATTTTAACTGGACTTTTTACTATCTTCTTGCCCCTGCCTGCTCGACGATCAGGTTGTGTATATACGCCAATTACGTGATGTCCTTGTTTAAGGATAGCCTCGAGGCTATTGGCGGCAAACTCGGGCGTACCTGCAAAAATTATTTTCAATGTTAAGTCGCTTTTGGCTGATGATATGATTAAACACTAACGTTAGTATTAGGTTTTAGTTTTGGCTCTTATGTGTCTTTTCAAGTTTTTTCTTTATACGGTTGCGCTTCAAGTTGCTCAAGTAGTCCACAAAAAGTTTGCCGTCTAGATGATCCATTTCATGTTGGATACACACGGCTAATAAACCTTCCGCCTCTAATTCGAAAGGCGTGCCTGTTTTATCAAGCGCTTTAATTAACACGTGCTCTATTCGGCTTATATCTTCATAGAACCCAGGCACGGATAAGCAACCTTCTTGCATTTTTTCTGCATCACCTTCTAATATTGTTATTTCAGGGTTGATAAAAACAAGAGGCTCATCTTTTTCTTCTGAAAGGTCCATCACAATAATTTGTAAATGGACATCAACTTGTGTCGCCGCTAAACCAATGCCTGGTGCGTCATACATAGTTTCAAACATATCAGTCAAAAGTTTTTTGATTTTTTCATCGATTTTCTCCACAGGTTTTGCGATTTTACGGAGCCGTGGGTCGGGGTATTCTAATATTTCTAATATCGACATAAGCCGTTTTGCTCAACTCTTTTAAATAAAGGTGAATGAAAATATGGTACGTGTCGCGATATCGCTGCTACTATTATCTATTAGAAAGTAAATTTAGTACAAATTCTTCAGTCTTCATCTATAGTTAGTAACTAATAGTAAGTATTTGAACGCGTATTTTAATGTAGGCATACCATGATTCGAAAGTTCTTTTTTATCTGTTCTCTTTTATTTCTGGCTTCTAGCCAGGTTTCCATGGCCGCTCCTGAACTTGCAGAGGGGCATCCTGACAAGTATACCGTAGTAAAAGGGGATACTTTATGGGATATTTCCCAAAATTTTTTGAAGTCACCTTGGTTGTGGCCTGAAATATGGCATGCAAACCCTCAGGTGGTTAATCCTCACTTAATTTATCCTGGCGATATTATAGGCTTGATATACATTAACGGCGAGCCTCGAATCACCGTTGTAAAGCCTGGGCCTAATAATGGCGTGGTAAAACTTAGCCCTAAAATAAAAGCATCCCCTATTTCAACGGCTATTCCAACGATACCTTTAGATGCTATTTCAAGCTTTCTTTCTCAGAATCGTATTGTGACGCCTGAAGAGCTAGAGGCCGCGCCTTATGTGCTAATTGGTCGTGAACAGCACCTAATTACAGGGGCGGGAGATACAATTTTTGCTCGGGGCGATATCAAAGGCGCTGAGAAAGTGGGTGTTTATCGTTCAAGTGAGACCTATGTTGACCCTGATACTAATGAGTTTTTGGGTTTAGAGGCTAAATCAATAGCAACCGCAAAAGTTGGCGATATTAATGATGAGGTAGTGACTTTATCCGTTCTTCGCTCAAATGAAGAGCTACGTCAAGGCGACCGTTTATTACCGACAGAAGATCGTGTGATTAATTCTACTTTCACACCAAGTAAACCTGAGGGTGACATAAGAGGTCAAATGATTTCGGTAAATTCAGGCGTAGGTAACATCGGACAATATAATGTTGTCGTCATTAATCGCGGTGAAAGAGAAGGTATTGTTGAAGGTAATATTCTAGCTATTTATAAAAGTGGTGGTTTAGTCCGAGATCCGTATACCAAAGAAAAGATAGAACTGCCTTCGGAACGTGCTGGTCTTTTAATGGTATTTAGAGTTTTTGAAAAGCTTAGTTATGGTTTGATATTAAGAGCAACGCGTCCACTCGCTGTGATGGATGAAGTTCGCACACCATAAATTTTAGGTATTTATAAAAACGATACGTGACAACAGAGGTGCTTATTTGAAATAATAAACACCTCTTTTTTTTTGATCAAGGAATGATCTGAATGTCAATCTCCCCAGCTTGTTTGTCTATTCTTCAATTATCAGCCATTAAAGGTTTAGGTTTAAAAACCTTTCATCATTTACACCGTGAATTAGGAAGTGTGGATAATATTTTTCTAGCGGGGCGTGAACGCTTAAGTGAACTTGGCCTGAAACAAAGTATTAACCAAGCAATTTGTGACTTAGTTAACGCCACAATGCCATGTACATACTCGTTTGAAATAGAGCAAGCAATTGAATGGGCCTCATTTGATCGACAATACTTATTATGTATAGAAGATGTTGAATATCCGTCTAGACTAAAAGAAATATATTGCCCGCCACCCGTAATTTACGTTAAAGGTTGTGTGGGGGCTTTTGAGCAGCCTGCTGTTGCAATGGTAGGGAGCCGTAATGCAAGTATTTCAGGGTCTCAGCATGCTTTTTCATTTGCGAGAGATTTTGCTTTAGCGGGGTTTTGTGTTTATAGCGGCTTAGCGTTAGGCATTGATGCCGCTTCTCATCAAGGTGCTTTATATGCAAAAGGTGCAACATGTGCCGTGCTGGGAACCGGTCTTGATGTTATTTATCCAAAGCAGCACATTAAATTAGCTGAGGAAATTACAGAAAAAGGTGTTTTAGTTTCTGAAATGAATTTAAGTGCCAAGCCTATACCTGCAAATTTCCCTAGAAGAAATCGTATTATTTCTGGTTTGTCTCAAGGGGTGTTGGTGGTAGAGGCAAGCCTTAAAAGTGGCTCGTTAATTACGGCGAGCTATGCTGTTGAACAGAATAGGGACGTCTTTGCGCTACCTGGACCGATTGATAGTCCGGTATCAAAAGGCTGCCATGCTTTAATCAAGCAAGGGGCGCGTTTGGTCGAAACTGTCGATGATATTTTAGGGGAGTGGGTGCACGAAGCTCGAAAACCAGTTTCTTCTGAGTCTGTGGATGATAATTTAACATCAACATCAATAAGCAGTACCGATAAGTTTGAACACCTTTCAGCTGAAGAGTCTGTGGTAATGGCAAATATTGGCTACTCGCGCGTATCTTTTGATGTGCTTGCCCATCACACTAATATGGAAGTGGGGCAATTGACCCATCTGTTGATTGGCCTAGAGTTGAAAGGAGAGCTTAGCTCTGTTCCTGGTGGCTATCAGCGTATTAAAACAGTACACTCGCCAGCTTAGTTTTTGTTAAAATTAGTGTCTGATTCATGACACTAAATAAATTTAACCGCTGGATTTTTAATGTGACTGCCACAACAGATTCTATAACTCAACGCTATGCTTGGAAAATACGTTACGCCGCTCATGTTATACGTCAGGGAGGTGTGATTGCTCATCCGACCGAGGCCGTCTGGGGGCTTGCCTGTGATCCGTTTAATCCCCAAGCTATTGCGACGATACTAAGCTTAAAAAAACGACCAGTATCAAAAGGGCTTATTCTAATTTCGGGGGTCTCTGAACACTTTGAACCACTGCTGCGGCCTTTATCACGTGAGTTGCAAAAACGATTTTATACACCTCAAAATAACCCGACTACTTGGCTCGTCCCTGATATAGAAAATCAAGTACCCAAAAGCGTAAAAGGGCAACACGATACAGTTGCGATTAGAGTGGTTGATCATAGTGAGCTGACAGATTTGACCCGCGTTTTAGGGCATCCTATAGTATCGAGTTCAGCGAATCCAGCTGGCAAAGAGCCTGCAAGATCAAAACTTAGTGTGTATCAGTACTTTTCAACCCACTTGGACTATATTTTACCTGCTCAATTGGGTGGTTTTTCGCGCCCCTCTATTATTCGTGACCTTCAAACCGCAAACACCATACGCTGTTAATCAGAGAAGAATACATGTTAGAACACGTTAAAAAATACCTTTTAGAGCTACAGAATTCTATTTGTGGGCGCTTGGAAAAAATCGATGGGCAAGCAATATTTCAAGAAGATAGCTGGACGCGAGAGCAGGGTGGAGGTGGTCGAACCCGTGTGATCACTGATGGTGCAGTGTTTGAGAAAGGGGGGGTTAATTTTTCCCATGTGTATGGTGATAAATTACCGCCTTCTGCAACGAATGCACGCCCTGAGTTGGCGGGCCGTAAGTTTCAAGCTATGGGGGTTTCGATAGTCATGCACCCATTGAATCCTTATGTACCGACTTCACATGCGAATGTTCGTTTTTTTATTGCTGAAAAAGAAGGCGAGGAGCCCATTTGGTGGTTTGGAGGCGGTTATGATCTCACACCATATTATGGTTTTAGAGAAGATTGTCAGCACTGGCATCAAATTGCAGCTAAAGCTTGCGCGCCTTTTGGCGATACAGTTTATGCAGAGTATAAAAAGTGGTGTGATGACTATTTCTACCTAAAGCATCGAAATGAGGCAAGAGGAGTCGGCGGTCTATTTTTTGATGATTTGAATGCCCCAGGTTTTAAAAAGAGCTTCGCGCTAATGCAGTCGGTCGGAAGCAGCTTTCTTGCTGCGTATGCCCCTATTGTAGAGAAGCGTAAAGCGCTGGCGTTTGGCGAAAAAGAACGTGACTTTCAGCTTTATCGTCGAGGGCGATACGTTGAATTTAACTTGGTTTTTGATCGAGGTACACTATTCGGTTTGCAGTCTGGTGGTCGGACGGAATCAATTCTTATGTCAATGCCGCCGCTAGTGAAGTGGGATTACAATCGAAAAATTGATCCTGGGTCTAAAGAGGCAGAACTAACCGAAAAGTTTTTGCCGCATCAGAATTGGTTAACGGGTGGAGAATATTAAAGTGGTGGATAGTGTTGTGGATAAATATGCGGTAGTAGGCAATCCAATCGAACATAGTAAGTCACCGATGATTCATGCTTTGTTTGCCAAGCAAACAAAGCAAGATTTAGACTATGGGAAAATTGAAGCGCCTCTTGATACGTTCAAGGGAGTTGTGACTGATTTCTTTGCACAGGAAAATAAAAAAGGTCTCAACGTTACGGTGCCTTTCAAAGAGCAGGCGTGGGCTTTGTGCGAAGCTAGAACGGACCGTGCTGAGTTGGCTGGGGCGGTTAATACCCTTTATTTAAATGAAACGGGTCAACTCTGTGGAGATAATACCGATGGCATCGGCCTTGTGGCTGACCTGAAAAAGAACCATGTCTCATTACAAGGGAAAAAAGTACTCATTGTCGGTGCTGGTGGTGCGGTAAGAGGCGTATTGCAGCCTATACTCAAAGAAATGCCCAAAAGTGTGGTGCTATGTAATCGAACAATAAGTAAAGCTGATGAGTTGGTCTCAGTTTTTAACTCACTTGGTAATATAAAAAGTAGTGCTTTTCAAGACCTAGATAAGGCGTTTGATGTTGTCATTAATGGAACGTCTGCAAGTTTGGCTGGAAGCCTACCGCCATTGCCTAAGGGGGTGATCGCAGATAAAACGGTTGCTTATGACATGATGTATAGCAAAGATGCAACCGTATTTAATGCTTGGGCGGAGCAATGTGGCGCTGAAAAAACAATGGATGGATTGGGCATGTTAGTGGAGCAGGCCGCAGAGGCATTTTACCTCTGGCGGGGTGTTCGGCCTGAAACATTAGAGGTTATGGCGAGAATAAGAGCGCTAAAATAAGGTTTTTGTACTATATTAAATAGATAAAAACTCTATTGAATACACTAAAACTAGTAAAAATAACGAGAAAGAATTTATGGATTTAGCTACCCTGATTGGTCTTCTTGCGGGTATTGCAATTATAGTGGGTGCAATATTACTTGAGTCTGGGATCATGGATTTTGTAAATGTCCCAGGACTAGCGATTGTTTTTGTGGGTACCATTGCTGTTACTTTAACGAAGTTTCGCTTATCTACCATTTCGACATCTTTTAAATTAGCGCTTTCAACTGTATTTTTCGATCGTACTGAAAATCCGGTTATTATCATTCAGCAAGTGAAAGAGCTCTCAACAATTGTTAGAAAAGAGGGGATTCTTGGCTTAGAAAACTCAGAAATTGAAGATCCTTTTTTAGCGAAAGGTATTGCCCTCTGTATTGATGGTCATCCTACTGAATTCATTGAAGAATTACTTATTCAAGAGCTGGAACAATCTCTTCAGCGTTATGAGTCCGCTGAAAAAGTATTTCGCGGTATCGCTCAAACTGCGCCGGGTCTTGGTATGTTGGGAACCTTGGTGGGGCTTGTGCAAATGCTGAATAATATGGGAGACCCTGCTTCTGTTGGTCCCGCTATGGCTGTAGCGTTACTGACGACTTTTTACGGCGCGTTTATAGATCAAGTGATTGCATCACCTCTCGCAGACAAGCTAAATTTGAAATCGATGGATGAACATCGAAATATGTCACTCGTTATTACAAGTGTACAAAATATATTGAAGGGGCAAAATCCTCGCGTTATTACCGAAGTACTCGCGACTTATCTCCCACCTAAGCAACGTGAAATTCTGTTGGTTGAAGAGTAAGTTGGCATGAGAGCAATTCCAAGACCCAAGCCACAAAGTAATAAAGCTGCTGGCTGGATTGTCACTTTTGCAGACCTAATGTCGCTGTTACTGACTTTTTTTATTCTCTTGTTAAGCTTCTCAGAAACAGATGTTGCCAAATATGAAGCGATGGCTCTTTCTTTGTCTGCCTCGTTCGGCGTTTCTTCAAACAGTCCTGGCGGTAGTATTATTTTTGCCGAGCAACCAGAAATAGCTCCCCCCCCTGCGGCCACATCTGATTTAGAAGATGAGTTTGAAGACTTTGATGAATCTGATATTGAAGTAGTAGAAGAACCAGATGAGCCGGTTGAAGAAGTAAAGCAAATAGACCCAAATATTGATCAATTGACAGAAAGCTTAGTTGACGCGCTAGCGTCTGAGATCTCATCTGAAGCGTTGAGTGTGAGTTATGATGCTGACAAAGTAGTCGTGCGTTTTTCAGACTCAACTAGCTTTCCTTCAGGTAGTGAAGAGCTAAAAGACGCCATGTTTCCTATTATTGAAAAAATAGAAAATGTACTCGCTAATTGTGAAGGTAATGTAACCGTTTCTGGTTATACCGATAATCTTCCTGTTAATTCAAGTCGTTTTCGCTCAAATTGGGATTTGTCGGCAGCGAGAGCTGTCAGTGTTGTGCATCAACTTATTTTAAATAACAAGCTTAATGCAGATCGTGTTAGTGCTGCCGGTCATGCTGAAACAAACCCTTTAGCGCCCAATGATACCGCAGAAAATAGAGCAAAGAATCGCCGTGTTGAAATTAGCGTTTATAGTCCCGTTTGTGAGGATACTGGTTTTGCATTCTAATTTCGTTCGCTGGTTTAGTTTAAACGTTGAAAGGCGATAAATTTTAAGTGCGAAACGTAACTTTCGTTATATAATGCAAAAAATTTTTTAATGAAAGGTGAATGACGTGAGTGGACCAAGCCAACCAAAAGTAGAAGATGAACAGTGGAGTGATGATCGAATTAAAGGTTTTCTATCACTGAAACCATTAGATGGTAGTAGCCATGATTATCATGTCTTATCGCAAGCGTATCAGCATATGACCCCCGCTTTTTTTGACCGTTTTCTTGCGATGTTTGTGGCTGAAGGGCGAGATTTGAATGCAAAATCAATAGAAGATAAAACGATCTTAACGCTTGTCAGTGAACATCGTCGATCGGTTGATTATCTTAAAGCACTAAACGCTAAAGGTGCTTAATTGAATTGAACACTGGTGATGCTAAATATAAAAAAAAGCGCTCAAGAAGGAGCGCTTTTTTTATGTTTGTAATTAAGTCTGTTGATATGAATATTTAAGCCGACTTATGTGAAGCGTGATCAAGAATTTTTTGACACTCCTGCATGTATTGATTAATAGCGCTTAAAATAGCATTGAGAGATGCCGTTACTGTATCTTCATGTATTGCAACACCATAATAGGTTTGCGCGTTAATATTAACTTGAATATAAGACACGGCTTCGGCATCGCTGCCTTCTTGCAAGGCGTGCTCATTATATTCTTGGATGTTAATGGCGATACTATAGTGGCTTTTTAATGCCTGAGCAAAAGCGTCGATCACACCATGACCTTTCCCTGAAATTTTGATCGTCTCGTCTTTTAACACTAGTTGTGCCTGTATACGGTCGTGTGTTGTACGCTTATGCTCAAATACCCCTAAACGTGCTTTCGTTTTACTTGATGCCGGCGAATCAATATAAATATCGTTAAATAATTGCCATATTGCTTCGGTAGATACTTCGCCTCCACTGACCTCTGCTTGGTTTTGAATGACACGACTAAACGCTACTTGTAACCAACGAGGCAGAGATAAACCATATTCACGTTCTAACGAATATGCAATTCCCCCCTTACCAGATTGAGAATTTACCCGAATAACTTCTTGATAGGTCCGGCCTAAATCCTTGGGATCTATCGGTAAGTAGGCAACTTGCCAAGGTTTATCGTCGGTCTGTATGTCTAAACATTTTTTAATGGCGTCTTGATGGCTACCAGAAAATGCTGTGAAAACTAATTCTCCAGCATATGGATGCCTTGGGTGCACAGGTAATTGGGTACAGATTTTTACGGTACGTACAATTTCATCCATATCAGCAAGGTCTAACATTGGATTAATGCCTTGGCTATATAGGTTTAATGCCATGGTAACGATGTCCATATTGCCTGTGCGCTCACCATTGCCAAGCATTGTGCCTTCAACGCGTTGAGCGCCCGCCATAATGGCGAGCTCGGCCGCAGCAACACCGCAGCCTCTATCATTGTGAGTATGCACGCTAACAATGATCGAGTGACGGCGGTTAACATGACGACAAAACCATTCAATTTGATCGGCAAATACATTCGGTGTCGAGACTTCTACTGTCGCGGGCAAATTGATAATTACAGGGCTTTCAGGTGTAGGTTGCCAAACGTTAGTAACCGCATCGACGACTTCGACTGCAAATTCTAACTCAGTACCGGTAAAGCTCTCGGGTGAATATTGATAAACCCACTCGGTTTCAGTATTTGCTTCGGCCAATGCTTTTACTTTTTTTGCACCGTTGATTGCAATATTGATAATTCCTTGCTTGTTTAGTTTAAATACCTGCTCTCTTTGCACCCTAGAGGTAGAGTTATATAAGTGCACGACAGCGCGTCGTGCACCTTTTAGTGATTCAAATGTGCGTTCAATCAATTCATCGCGCGCTTGAGTTAATACTTGTAGCGTGACATCGCTAGGTACTTTGTTTTCTTCAATCAACCAGCGAACAAAATCAAAATCAGGTTGAGAGGCGGCAGGAAACCCAACTTCAATTTCTTTAAATCCGACTTTAACCAATAATGAAAATAGCTGTTTCTTTTGCTCAACAGACATCGGCTCAATGAGAGCTTGATTGCCATCGCGTAGATCAACGCTGCACCATGTCGGCGCTTGTGTAATAACTTGGTCAGGCCACGTGCGTTGGTCTATTTTGATGGGAGCAAAAGGCTGGTATTTTGCATGATTGAAGCCTGGCATTTGGTCTCTCCTAACTTAAAATAAATAAAGTGATAAAATTCTGCTCGTATCGAGTGTTATTTAATCTTTATGCGATCTTAAACAGGCAAACTTTGTGGGTTTGTCTATACGCTTACGAGCAATTGGCTGGATCACAGCCTGTTTGATTAGATGTAGTTGTCGAATCAGAAGTAAATTGTATAGGCTAAGTCAGGGTTAATGTTTGCTAATTAAGGCTAATAATTTATTATATTAGCAATAAATGTTTATATATTAGCTATATATTGGTGATATATAGCTAATATATAAAAAAATTTGAAATGTTAGTGTTTTTTGAGGTGCTTTGGGTGAATGTAGATAGAACGGATCGTCGAATATTGGATGTGTTGCAGAGAAATGGCAACATTAGTAATCTTGAGTTAGCTGAAAAAGTGGGGCTTTCGCCATCACCTTGTTCTCGTAGAGTAAAGCAGTTAGAAGATAGCGGTGTTATTAGTCGTACGGTGACGTTGTTAAATCCAGAAAAACTTGATTTAAAGCTTACCGTGATGATTCAAGTGAGTATGGATCGTCATACGCCTGATCGGTTTGAAAGTTTAGAAAATACGCTAGAGGGCTATCCGGAAGTGATATCCTGTTCAATGATTACTGGGCAAGCCGCAGACTACTTAATTGTCGTTATGGTGAAGGATATGGAAGCTTATCAAACATTTTTATTGGGAAAGCTAACCCGTATTCCAGGGGTGACGGGAGTCCATTCTAGCTTTGTCTTACGTAAAATAATTGATCGGACAGAAATACCGCTCAACCACCTTTAAACGGCGTTAATCAGATTTAGTGCTATATTTGTACTTATTAGCCGAAAGTACGAAATTATTATTTACAGCTTTACATAATAAAAACCAATAATGTCACCATGGAGTTGATATGAGTTCCAATAAAGCTTTGATCGAGTCATTTTATGCTGCGTTTAAAAATAAAGACTTTAAAGCGATGGCGGAATGTTATCACGATGATGTGTACTTTCGCGATGAGGCTTTCGAATTAAAGGGAAAGCGGGTCGGCGCTATGTGGCATATGTTATGTGAGCGAGGTGCAGATATGGTACTGAGTTATAGTGTGACTGAGCAAGACGGCATAGTGACGGCGCATTGGGAGCCTAAATATTCTTTCAGTCAAACAGGTCGTTTTGTACATAATATTATTGATGCTGAGTTTGAGTTTAAAGAGGGTAAAATTATTCGGCATATTGATTATTTTGATTTCTGGCGCTGGAGTCGTCAGTCGCTAGGAATGCCCGGCTTATTGTTAGGATGGTCATCATTTTTAAAGAACAAAGTGAGTACGATGGCGAATAAGGCTTTGGAGGGGTTTGTTAACAAGCATCCTGAATATGAAGGATAGCTTTTTATAAGTAATTTTTGGCTGCTAATTCTTATGCTTAAATAGGGTGCGAAAATACACCCTATTTAAGCTCAACTAACAGCACAAACCTTGTTGTTTGTGGTCGGCAATATGTTGGTCTTTCAACTTCACATAATTATTTGCGGAATAAGAAAAAAAGCTTCGTTCTTTATCGCTTAATGGCCTGGATTTTTTTGCTGGGCTACCACGATATAAAAAGCCTGATTCAAGTATTTTTCCTGGCGGTACAATGCTCCCAGCTGCGAGAATAACTTCTTCTTCTATGATTGCACCATCCATTACAATCGCGC
>JBLHVH010000031.1:0-22497 GCA_047628385.1 Oleiphilaceae bacterium | reverse complement strand
CAGTGTGTCCACACTTTTCACTTTCTCTGGACCAGTAATGTGGAGTTGCACAGGCTTCCAAAGCTACAAGGCAAGTTGGATGACTCTGGAAAAAAGAATGAACTTGTGCTCGTCTCAACATTTTTTTTAATTAATTGCCCTTGTTAATTGCAACAAACACCATGAAATACACGCTTTGCAATATCAAACCCAATAGTTGTAATATTCATTTTGGTCTTCTCCCGCTTGATTGCTGGTAACAATTCAATCATGGCACCTAAATGCCGAAAAAGGCAGGAGACCATCACATCAACTTAACAGTACCAATTTGAGATAGCATCATTTTTCGCTTAAAAACGCCCTTCATACACAATGCTCATGCCTTGTGAATACAACAAATTGCTAGCATACTTGTTTGTGATATCGTGCAGAGTAAGTAGATGACTATAGTGTTATTGGTTTTCCTATAGGTGTGTTATTTTCATCACTGCGTCTTTCATACAGCATGACTATTGATAAGGTTACTTATGGTTGATTTTTTACAAGAGCCGAAACCCATAATACTGCCGCATTCTGATATTGTGGGTTTTCAATGCCATTTTGATATTGACTCTTTTACCATTGAACAAGCATTAAGCCTTCCCATTGTTTTTCCAGATTCTTTACGCCGTGCTGTGAAAAAACGTCAAGCAGAATACTTTGCCGGGCGAAATTGTGCCCGCCATGGGCTGTTAATGCTCAATGCAGATACAACGCAAGTACTGATCGGAAACAAAAGGCAACCAATATGGCCACTCAGTAAAAAGGGTAAAAAATTGGTAGGTTCAATTACCCACTCAGGAAATATAGCGTTATGTATTGCAGCAGAACAAGCGAAACTCTCACATTTGGGTATCGATATAGCGCATTATATGGGAGAAAAACTGGCAAATGATATTCAAGATAGCCTTGTTAATGCGGCAGAAAAAAAACGTTTAGCTACTATCGATTTACCATTTCCTGAAGCCTTAACCCTAGTGTTTTCGGCCAAAGAAACTATTTTTAAAGCACTATTTGATGACGTGGGTGAGTATTTTGGTTTTGAAGCAGCAGAGCTAATCTCTTTAGATATTGATTCTTGTATCGCTACATTTGAACTAAGCACAACACTGGCAACAGCCTGGCCTAAAGGCACAGAGTTAAATATTTACTTTCAACGTTTTTCGGATCATTTGTTAAGTTATCACATTCAAGCTAACATTTAGTGGCGACCGCTCAACTACGCTGATTGATAGAGATTTAATTTACCCAAAAATAAATACACAATAAAATAATAGCGCCAATGGCCACTACCAGCGCAAACCTTGGCACTTCTGAAGCGCTGAATGTAAGTGCTTGGGGCAGTAATATAAAACTATTAATGGTCATTAACACTACAAATGCAATTAAAAACTCAGGAAAACCAGGCGACTTAGACATGTCGTTGTGGTCCATATATAGTGCTCGCAATTATACTTAATTACAAAAATTTGCTGTTCATCCGATAAAAGATGTGGTTGAATTAAATGCAAGACATTGGAAAGGTGGATGTTTCGACAAACCAATACTGCTCGATGTACGGCATCGCATATCAAGAAAAGGAGCGTGCCTACCATGGATATTGGTCAATAAAGCTTGAATGAACCCTACGGCCTCAGTTATAAAATTAGTGAATAAAGTGCTCAATGGCTTATATTAACCGTTCGCAACGGTAAAGACATATTTCCTATTATCTAAATCGTGTCAAGCATTGCTGTTTAGCCACGGATGTAGTCGCTAAAAACTATCAAAAAACCAAATTTTTGGATACGTACAGGTATGTTTACTGAGTTCGCGCTTTAAAAAAAGGAAATTTGAACCGCGTAATGGAAGAAAAAGTAAGTAATATTACAATGAAAAAATTAAAACAAGCTTTCTTTAAGTCACTAACAACAGTGTCAAACACTCTTCATAGCGTTGATGAGCTTAAAGCGTGGATAGAGCAAAGAAATAACGAGATCCACGTAAAGGTAGAAGAAATTCCCTTTTCTCAACTTAGCAACTGGTCTTTTGATAAAGATGGAAGCTTGCGTCATAGTAGTGGGCGCTTCTTTTCCATTGAAGGAATAGAAGTTGAAACAGACGTTGGTACAAAGAAAAAATGGTCTCAACCGATTATTAATCAACCCGAAATTGGGTATTTGGGAATCATTACAAAAGAGATTAACGGTGTTTTGTATTTTCTTATGCAGGCTAAAATTGAACCTGGGAACGTTAATTGTGTTCAAATTTCACCAACGCTCCAAGCGACAAAAAGTAATTATTCTCAAGTGCATCATGGAAACCGCCCCAGTTACTTAGAGTACTTTCAATCAGTAAAGCCTCAACAAGTATTATTAGATCAACTTCAGTCTGAGCAGGGATCGCGCTTTTTTAGGAAGAGAAATAGAAATATTATTATTAAAGTTGATGAGGATATTGCGGTATTAGAAAATTTTAAATGGGTGACATTAGGTCAGTTAAAGCTACTTATGGAGCTTGATAATATTATTAATATGGACACTCGAACGGTTATATCGGGTATAAATTATTGCGTACCAAAAAAAGACCTCAGTGGAGAAATTTCTGGTTTTGGTAAAGATTTGTTAAGGTCATTACGCCGTAAAAATGGATTGTTTACCATTGATAACCACTTATCGTGGTTGTCTGGTTTAAAATCAAAGTATGAGATTACTGTAAAACAAACGCCGCTTAAAAATATATGTGGCTGGGTTACTACCGATAAAGAAATCCATCATAAAGACCAGCATTTCTTTAGAGTTATTGGTGTTAATGTAACAATATCGAGTAGAGAAGTTTCGTCCTGGTGTCAACCCTTAATAGATCCAAGGCAGGAAGGCTTATGTGCTTTTTTGATTAAAAAAATAGATGGAGTTTATCACTTTCTTGTTCAAGCAAAGCTGGAGTGCGGTAACTTTGACATTGTAGAGCTTGCGCCAACAGTACAATGTTTAATATGGAACGTTAAAAATAAAAGCATTGAAAAACCTTTTTTCTACGACGACATTATGAAATTGGTGAAAGAGTCTGCTGTATATGACACTATGCAATCTGAAGAGGGCGGGCGCTTCTATAAAGAACAAAACCGAAATGTTATTGTTGAGGCTGACCAGTCTTTCTCAAATGACGTTCCAGAGAACTATACATGGATGACTCTTGGGCAGTTAAATAAATTTTTGCGTTTTAATAACTACATAAATAGCCAATCACGCAGTTTACTCGCAGCGTTAAAGTATACGTTATGAAGAAATATACCGTAGGAATTATCAGTGGGGCTAATATTGCCTTGCGGTGTATTGCTCGCGAAATTGATAATCATGATCGTTTTGAATTAAGGGCTTTTGCGACACGATCCGAAGCGCAAAAAAAAATAATCGAAGAAAAATTTAATTGTGCTGTGTATATTGGCTATGATGACATAATAAAAGACGACGCTATAGATTTTGTCTATATTCCGCTGCCTAATAGTCTGCACAAGCAGTGGGTCTTAAAAGCGGTAAATGAAGGGAAGCATGTTTTATGTGAAAAATCCTTAGGGTGCTCTTTAGCTGACGTAATAGAAATGGTTGAAGCAGCCAAGCAAAACAAATGTCTATTAATTGAAAATTTTCAGTTTCGCTTTCATTCTCAACAAACAATGATCAAAAAGTTATTGTCTGAAAATGCGATAGGTAAAGTGCAATGCTTTAGAAGTTCTTTTGGTTTTCCTCCTTTTCCAGATTCAAATAACATACGCTATAAAAAAGAACTTGGTGGTGGCGCCCTTTTAGACGCTGGAGCGTATACGTTAAAAGCGATGTCATTTGTTATGGGCAGTGGTTTTTCAGTAAAGGGCGCAACAATTAATACGTCGAGTGAATATGATGTTGATATAAGCGGTGGCATATTGGCAACAAACTCGGAGGGTGTTGTAGCTCAGCTTGCTTACGGGTTTGACAACTTTTATCAATGTAATTATGAACTCTGGGGTGCTACAGGAAAGATAACGGTAACCAGGGCCTTTACTGCGCCACCCGGGTTCGCTCCCACCATTATTATTGAAAAGCTAGGTGAAAAAGAAGAGCGTGTTTTAGAGCCCGATAACCATTATAGAAATATGCTAAGCCACTGTGCTAGTTGTATTGATACAACAAGCTTTAGTGAGGAATATAAGCAACTCATAGAACAAGCAGAACTGATTGAGCAAACAAAAGAGAAAAGTCATGAGTAAAAATATATTTGTCACTATGCCGACTTTAGCGCCGTTGAGTGAAGTCACTCAATTGCTAGAAGGTGTCTGGGACCGTGGCATATTGACCCACAATGGGCCCTTGGTTCGACAGTTTGAAAAAGAAGTTCAAGACTTTTTCAAATTAAGCAATATGGTTGCCGTAAGCAATGGAACTATTGCCTTGCAGATGGCCATTAAAGCACTTAGCCTCAAAGGTGAGATTATAACGACGCCATTTACGTGGGTAGCAACAATTAGCTCAATTATATGGGAAAAATGCACGCCTGTTTTTGTGGATATAGATCCTGAAACATTAAACATCGACCCTCAAAAAATAGAAGAAAAAATTACAAGTAATACCTCAGCCATTATGCCGGTGCATGTTTTTGGCAACCCCTGTGATACTGAAGCTATAGATGTAATTGCAAACAAGCATAATCTGAAGGTTATTTATGATGCGGCCCATGCTGTTGGCTCTACTTACAAGGGTAAATCATTATTGGAGTATGGTGACATTTCAGCTACCAGTTATCATGCCACAAAAATGCTTAATACCGTTGAAGGTGGTGGGTGCATTGCCAGAACCGATGAATTAGCCAAAAAATTGGAAAGGATACGTTTTTTTGGCCATGACGAACAAAAAGATATTGTCGAAGATGGCTTTAATGGAAAAATGACGGAAGTGCATGCTGCTGTTGGTATCGCAAACTTACAATATACGCAGGCGGCGCTAAATGACAGGAAAGAAAAGTATCACTTTTATAAATCTACTCTTCAGTGTGAGCCACAATTGTCGTTTCAAAAAATTTCGGATGGGTGTAATTGTAGCTATTTCCCGTTAATTTTTGAAAATGAGAGCATTATGAATAAAGTGTTGGAAGCGCTCGCAGAAAAAAATATTCATGCGAGAAGGTACTTTTATCCATCAGTGAATACATTTTCAAAGATTGTGTCATATAGATCTATGCCTATATCTGAAAGTATTGCCTCTAGAATTGTATGCTTACCCTTGTATTTTGCCTTGCCATTGAAAGAGCTCGAGTTGATTTGTACTATAATATTAAGCGTTATGAGGAAAGGATAAAAAGCGTTTCGTTCCACGCTTGGATCTTAGTCGACGGCATTTTAACCTGAAAGCATTAAACTAAAGTACGTTGCATAGCGCTGCTTAAGTGTTTAATATTTTCTCTAAACGTTGCCAAAAAGTAACAGAAAACTACTTTTTGAGTGTGATCTCCCCTTACAAAATAGGTGTTAAGTGTATAAAAAAGTATTTCTTATTGGGTTTTTGTTGTCGGTAGCGTTGAATGCGAGCACTGAACCAGTAAATTCTCGCAAAACTGCTTTCGTGGGCCATAGTTTAATAAACGACAATATACTAATGATGGTCAAGCAAATAGCAGAAAGCCTCGGTAAGCAACATGACCAGGCGATTCAGATTATCAACGGCGCACCCTTGCGATGGAATTTCAACCGTTGCAATGAAGTTAATTTCTCGGGTAAATGGCCACCTCTCAATTTTATATGCGATGAGTTGGAAGAGAAGTCCGTACCACCTTTCGACTCACTTGTAGTCGCAGAAGCGAATAACGCCATCAGGGGACATTATACCTCCAATAAAACAGACGTATACGTGGAAGCTTTTATGCGCAAGCTAAAAGCTCACAACGCCAATGCCGATATGTACCTTTATACTAGTTGGGAAGGTCTAAACTATCACGGCGGTGATGACGAGTGGTTGGCCGCAATTGAGGGAGAGACTAAACATTTTGAAAAAATGGCGCAACAAGCCGAAGCATATGCTTTAAAGAACGATTACAAAGCAGATGTAAATGTAATTCCCATGAGCCTAGCACTTAAAACCTTAATTAACGCTATTGAATCAGGATTGATTGAAGGCTTATCAACTCGAAAGGATATATTCGGCGATGACGTGCATTTAAATCCAACAGGGAATTATTTTGCTGCCTCTGTGCTTTATGCATTTTTATATCACCAAAGCCCAGAAGGCGCCAGTGGCGATATGAAAACACGATGGGGTGGTAGCTACGTGAATATACCCAAGGGGCAACTGAAACAATTGCATGATTTGGCCTGGAAAGTTACACAAGTTTACACTTCGTATTAGAATTATATAACACTAGATTGAAGGTAAGCAATGGGATATCGAATCTTGTTATTAAGGCTTTTATTAAGCTTAAGTCTTCGCTCTGATTCAAGTTTGGCAGTTAACAAATATCTAAAAACTTTGTAAGGCAGATAAAATTGTTTAATTTTAATCGCGGGTGAGGATGGCATTAATTAGCCACGTAGCGTTTTTTTCCATTTACGCTCTCTACCAGTAAAGAAGCCTAAATATAAAGGTAATTTCCATAACAAGTATTTGGGAGTTGCCTTCAACGCGGTGAACGTTTTCTCGCCAGTGGAATTCTTTATGCAAGAAACTGAAATTGCATTGAAAAATAGAGTAGACGTAATCAATAAGTAGATAAGTGGGCCGGTGCCATAAGCAATTGACGAAGCAATCGAGAGCGTCATTCCTACACCCCATAGTATGATCAAAAATGCCAATTGTGGGACTGCCAATTCTAAACCCAATGCGAATTTATCTTTATTCCGTCGCAAAAAACCTTTTAACATTAATATAGGTGCTACTTTAAAGTATAACTCCATGTGCCCAAGAGCCCATCTACGCCACTGGCTAAGCGCTGTATTCTCTTTCAGCGGTAACATCCCTTCAATTAAGGTGTCGGGGAGAACGGTCGTTCTATACCCAACATTCCGCAGCATTTTAGGAATATATTCGCTGATAATTTATACCTGAAATTTTAATTATGATGGATTGCCTGTCTTTTATATTTAACAGCAGCGTTTGCTGCTCATTGATCGTCAGTAGATCAACCCAACGAGCCGTGGGGGTTTGTGTTGGCTTCCTTTTCATATCGGGGAAGTATTCATCCTGCGCTTTTAATTGCTCACGGATCGTGTGCTCTAATGCTGCATATACCATTAAGCAAGTCGTCATGACCATTAGCACGGCTTCTATACGCTCCGGTTTTTTGAGTTAAAATGCCGACGTTAAAAAATCGGGGCTTTTAAGGAATCTGAATTCTTTTTCAACGGCTTGCTGGGATTTGTACGTACTGAGCATGTCGGCCATGCTCAGTGAGCCGTCAATATCATTGGTCGCAAGTATAAACAGGCCAATCTGTTTGGTGGCTTCCTCACGCTTTTCCAATGCCGTATATAGTGCCCCGCTGATTTGATAATAGGTGCGAACGGGTTGTTGATTTGTACCGGGTCGCCCCTTGCCTTGGTAAACCGGCACTTCAAGCACGGTGGCGTCGACTGCTAGTGTGGCTTGTTTTTCCTGCCATTGCTCAATCGCTGCAAGGGCATCAGTGTGACAAGCAAACGCTTGCTGGCATAATTTTTTGAAGGTCTTGCGACTTCCTTTTGCCTGCTTCAACATCCGAGAGTTTAGGGTATGATGCTCTCGTTTCGTCGCTTGCTCACTAAGAACCAGTAACCTCCGCTGCTCCACATCACCATAATTGCTAGTGTGCCAGACGCCTTGGTAGCCCTCACAAATGGGGGCAAACGCCAGCAGATTTGCACTTTGTATTAGTGTTTTTGCTTCTTTGATTTTTTGAGGCACCCGGGTAATAAACAATTGGGCCAGTGCATTTAATTCAACAATGGTTTCTTTGACATACAATGCGGCATCAGCCACTAAATAGCGACATTGCTGCGCGGCTTTAAGGCTACTGACATGAGATTTAACTATCTTTTTAAATCCCTCTACGTCATTAATATTACCACTTTGTGCCTGCATATAAACGCGAATGCCAGAGAGGTTTTCACATATCAAGTTAAGTACAACCTGATTGAGCTCCGGTCGGTGATCACGGGAATACCCCTTGGTAATGTGAATGGCAGAGGGTGCTTCTTCGTGGGAGTTGGCCTTGCCATCGTAATGAAAGCTGGTTGAATCTAAATGGTTGAATTCACAGGGGAGTTTGAGGTTCTTAACGACCTTTTCGGCAATGTTTTGGTATAGACCGGAAACGCCTTCATCGTAGAGTGCATCAAGGCAACGACCCAATGCATCATCATTGATATGCGACGCCTCAATCCCTTCGCCGATCAGTCGGGAAACGGGTTTATCATCAAAGAACTCGCTATACATATGCAATGTTCGTCCGGTAAACCCAAGACAATTCACTAGCATGACAGTAAAAATCTGACCATAGCTTACTTGTTTGCGCTCAGAGGTCCCTAGTGCATTATCAATAATAGCGGCCAAGTTAATTTCCTGGCAAAACCCAGCAACCAAGCCAAGATGATCTAACCTTTTAGTCGTATAAACAGCTGATGACATGAAAATTCACTCGCAAAAGTGAGTAATAGATCAAGAACGGTGATCGCCCTCAAGATATTTTTGCAAAATCATGTCCGAACGCTCAAATTGCGATCACATTGATCAATAAGTGATCGAAATGTTATTTGTAAATTATGTGGGGAATGACAGCTATACTCCATTTTTTTGCAAATCTATAGTGAGCTGAAAGTCTTCGGCTATGGAGCCCTCGCCGTGAGGTGCATTCCTTATTGCATTAAAAGGATATGCTGATCCACTGCCGTTTAGCAAACACGGTAAGCCAAGTTGGTGCAGGCCAAGAGGTCGTATAAAACTCTTTAATAATACCGCTAGGCTAGACATTTCTGCCATCTGTGAACTGCCTGCTGGAGGTGAAAAAGTATAAGCTCCCATCACCGCGTGATTTACTCGCTTTACTTCGGTCGCTAGCTTCCTTATTACATCTTCACCAATCAAGCAGTCGGCGTATATTATTACAACAACTTCTGGCGGAGACGCGTCTAAGTAGCGCAAACCAATTTTTAAAGCATCTGGTTTTCCACCTTCGCCATTATCGTTTGCCTCAATTAATTCAGCACCAAACAAGCGTGCAATTTTAGCTGTATCGTCAGAACAATTATGAGCAATACAGACTAGACGACATTTAATAGGTAAATTCAAAGAGAGCGATTCCAGCGTTTTGTAAATTAGAATTTCTTCGTTATGAGCGGGAATTAACACAACGGTATCAGGCATTTCGATACTGTCTAGTGAAGAGTCTTTAGCTTTTCGCAAACTTAAAGAAAATAATGTTTCAATCATGACAATGGACATTGGCAACCCCAAAATAAATGTGATTGACCATCCAATTATACTCAGGCTACTTTCAAGCATGCTTTAACTTCCGATGTTTTTGACTACAAGAAAACACTTAATACTTCGTGTTATACGTTCCAGAGACCAAGCAACGCTTAATTTACCATTATAACTAAATCCGATAAACATATAGCCTAAAGAAGTCAACAGTCGATATCAAATTTATAATTCGCGTGGTTATTTTTTTTGCGTTAAATAGTATGAAATGTCTAGATATTTAAATTAACGTAAACTATACATTCTTTGTAGTCCTAGCTGGAATCCCAACCTGAGTATCATCGTTTGGAATGTCTGCAGTCACAACCGCATTTGCACCCACTTTTACATTATCACCAACAGATAGTGGGCCTAAAATTTTTGCCCCAGCGCCAATATCTACATGAAATCCAAGTGTGACTTTTCCTGCTAGAGTGACTTGTTGAAAAATCAAACAATTCGGTCCGATAACAGCTTTGGGATGTATGACGATACCGTTAGGATGTGGCATCATCAAACCACCTCCTATTTTACAATTCAGGTCTATTTCTGCGCCAGTAACCACGCTCCAAAATTTATGTTTTAACACACAAATCTTTAAGAGTAATTTAGAATATAGATTTGTTTTATTTTTAAGATGTTGATAAGTCCGTATTGAAGCTAGCAGTTTTCTGCTTGGGTCCCAAAATTGTTGGGGTGCTTCTCTATTCCAGTCTGGTTCTTTCCAATCCATAAATCATTCGCCTTTTTTATAACGCATATTTACTTATAAATTTACCTAGTATTAATTAACTCAAACGTTCTGATTTGGATGAACAGTATTACTAGAAAATATTAGCTATGCTATACGTGGTTTATTGAGTAGGCAAATCTTTTTGTAGATTTAAGTCTGCTAAGTCACGGCGGGATCATACTAAAAGCTATAAGCAGAAATTTTTGATCGCCAATTGGTCTAAGGCAATACTAGCACACCTAGATCAGGCATGATCAAATAGTGGTTTTACTATCGTTGGTGAGCCATGACATTTTTAGACCATATTGACACAATCGAAGACACGCGCAAAGATATTAACAAGACGTACGAGCTTACTGATATTGTTTTTCTGACAATGGCGGCAGTGCCCAGCGGTGCGGCAGACTGGAAAGATATTCAAGTGTTTGGAGAAGCTAAATTAGACTGGTTGCGGCAGTTTCGCTCATTTACTACCGGGATCCCAACGCGTCACAGCATAGGCCATATAATACGAGGAATAAGTGCAGAGTTGCTGATGGAGAGCTTTGCTATATGGGTAAACGAACAGCGTGGTAATAACGGCAAAGAGCATATTGCGTTTGATGGTAAAACGGTTCGTGGCTCTGGGCACAATCGCCATGTTGATGCTGTACATATGATGGGAGCAATGGTTGTTGATAGCGGTTTAATGCTTTATCAAACCACAAGTGAGGGTAAAAAGAACGAAATTAAAACCCTACAGGCGATGCTAGAAACTTTGCCCATCAAAGGTAACATTATTTCTGCTGATGCAATGCACTGTCAAAAAGAGACGGCGTCCTTAGTTCAGCAAAAAGGCGCTGATTATATGTTGCAGGTCAAAGATAACCAGAAAAACCTGCATGAAGAAATTGCGGGGTACTTTCATAAAGTAAACAGAGACGAGCCAGCCCGGATTATAGCAAACCGAATAGGCGATCTTGATGGAGAGCATGGCCGCATCATTCATCGCCAATACACGGTGTTACCCATCGACAAGTAGATAAATGGCATAGATAAGTGGGCAGGCGCAAAACATATAGTGGAAGTAGTGAGAACTCGCGAATTGGAAGGTAAGAAAAATTCCGCAGAAACAAGCTATTACCTAACTTCCTTAGAAAATGACTTATCTGAAATTGCTCGCGTCATCAGGGGACACTGGCAGTTTGAGAGCTATCACTGGTTGCTGGACGTGACGTTCAGAGAGGATGAGAGTCTTATTTACGCCGAAGACGGCGCTAAGAATATGGCTATTTTTAAACGAATGCTAGTGAATATGATTAAGGCGCATCCGCTTAAAGATAGCATAGCCGGTAAGCGCCATCGCTCAGCATGGGATGACAAGTTTAGAGCGGAGGTAATATTCGGATGAACTCAAAGTATAATCCCGCCGTGTGCTAGGTACAAAAACAGATAATAAGAAAAATCATCTGGCTTTTAATTAGGTACTTAGGCGTTTAGCTATTATTTATCTTTTCCTATAACCGATATTCCGTAGCCATTTTAAGGATAAATTTTATGGTGATCTTGACCAAAACAACCATGGCTTGATTGCATCGCGCATAAGGTATATGAAGGAAAAGGTCGCCCTAAAAAAGATGCGCCCATGAAACAAATTGTGTGGCAAACGATTGCTAAAGCTAAGCAGAAAAATGAATAAATTCAACATGCTGTCGAACAAAAATCGTGTTTTATATTGGCCACGAATGCAGACAAGGAAGCCCTTACGCCTGAGGAGATACTGCATCATTACAAGGTACAGTCTGCGGTGGAAAGAGGATTCAGATTCCTAAAAGACCCGTTGTTTTTTGTTTCATCATTGTTCATTAAAAAGCCGAGTCGCATAGACGCGTTGTTAATGATTATGACCTTATCTTTACTGGTTTACTCAATCGCGCAACGACGTATGCGCGCGAGCATGGAAAAAGCCAATATGACCATCCCGAACCAAATTAATATACTCACCGCCACGCCCACTTTGCGCTGGGTGTTTCAATGCTTCGAAGGAATTAACTTCGTTCAGACTGAAGAAATCTATGATAAAACAACCATTTACTTAGATGGATTGGATAAACTAAGGACAAAAATTATTAATTTAATTGGAGGCCATTCGCTGCATTTGTATAATATTCAAAAAAGTAGCTTGGGGGTCTGATCAATGTCAGATATAGATATCGACGCTACCATTAAGGTGCTCCGTCAAAGTTTGGAGCAAGAAAAGGGGATGTCTCCCTCGCTCAGAGCGCTGATAGAAGTGTTGATGGTGGTTGTGCACTTGTTGGTTAATCGTCTGGGCTTAAACAGTCAAAACAGTAGTAAACCACCGTCAAGCGATATCGACTCGCTCAAGCCTACGCGTAAAGCCTCAGGTAAAAAGACGGGCGGACAAAAAGGTCGGGTGGCCACGACGTTAAGACAAGTGGAAGCGCCAGATGAAATAACGTCTTTATCCATAGTTCGTCGTAGCCTGCCTAAAGGACATCGTTATACCGAGGCTGGCGTTGAAAAACGACAAGTGATAGATATCAATTTTTGCCCAGTGGTGACCGAGTATCAAGCGCAAGTATTAATAGACGAGCATGGGAAACGGTATGTTGCCCCGTTCCCCGAAGGAATAACGAAAGCGGTTCAATATGGCAATACGCTAAAAGCGCATGCAGTGTATTTATCGCAATATCAACTATTACCCTACAAACGCGTGGCAGAATATTTTTCACAACAGTGCCATATTCACCTCAGCAAAGGCAGTATTGCGAATTTCAACAAGCAAGCCTTTACGCAATTGTCAGTATTTACTAAAATCGTCAAACAGCAACTCAGCCAATCAGCGTGCATTCATGTAGATGAGACCGGCGTGAATATCAACGGCAAACGTCATTGGTTGCATAGCGCCAGTAATGATAGCTGGACGGACTTTAGTATACACGCTAAACGGGGTGTAGAAGCGATGAACGAAGCGGACATACTCCCTCATTTTAAGGGCGTGTTATGCCATGTTAGCGCCGGTGAAGATCCGCTGTTATTTGCCGAAGTTTAAAACGGTGTGATTAGCGGCGTTAATTGCCATTTTTCAATGACAATTACGTTATCATTTTTAGTCGTTAGAAGTCGATTGCATCATTAAACTGCTCTTCCATTTCCTTTTGGTCTTGAGCTATGTTTATGTGCATTTCCCTAATGTCGCTACCGTAGCTTTCCCAGATAGCAGTTTTTAGTAAACCTAGCGCTTCATAAACCGCTGCGGCTTCTTGCGTTGTCCAGTGAGTCGTCATTTTCAATACTTTCATTTTGTTTTTCCTCTTTTTACTTTGGCTCTGGCAACTGCCTGCTCCTGTGCTTCTTTCATGCGGTAAGATTCGCCTTCAATGGCAATAACCTCACTATGATGAACCAAGCGGTCAATAAGCGATACCACGCAAGCCGCGTTGGGGAACACCTCATTCCATTCACTAAACGAGCGATTCGTCGTAATAACTGTAGGGTGTTTTTCATAGCGCCGGTTGATGATTTCAAACAGGAAATCGGCGTGACGGTTGCTGTAGGATAGATAGCCGACTTCATCAATGATGAGCAATTTGGCCTTGCTGTAATGGGCCAGGCGTCGTCTTAGTGCATTATCGCCATCTTGTGCGGCTAAATCGTTGAGCATGTTGGCAGCAGAGGTAAATAACACAGTGTGACCTTGCATTACCGCTTGATGACCCACGTTCTGAGCGATGGTGGATTTACATACGCCGTTGCTGCCGATGAGGATAATGTTGCTGGCGTCATTAATAAAGTCGAGCTGCATAATACGATGTATTGCTTGCTCATCTATTTTGCTAGGCCATTGCCAGTTAAATTCGGTGAGTGATTTGAAGCGACCGAGTTTAGCGCTGCTTATTCTGCGCTCTAATGAGCGCTGTTTACGCTCGTTGATTTCGCAGCTTACCCATTGTGTTAGCCATGGTGTTTGCGCAGGGGTTACTTCATCCCAGTGACTCAGTAAGCCGTGCAATTTTAAGGCACCCGCCTGTGCTTTAAGGGTGTTGTTTTCATTCATCGCTATTATCCTTGTTTATGTCTGTTTCACTGGTGTCGCCTATTTCGCTTAGCGCATCGTAGTCCGTTAAGTTGGCCGGTTTAACATGGTAACCCTTCACCTTGTTAGGCACGGGCACGGCGATGGGCGGTGGTTGAGTTCGCTTTTCTCTGCGGTATTCTAATATTTGCGCGACGCCGTCCACATAAGGTGCATTTTTGTCGATGGCTTCGCCCATGGCATGATGTAACTCAGTGGCACCATAATCATCCAGTAGCTGATTTAGTCGATTTACCGCGCCTTTTAGCGCATGACCTCGGGCAATGATATGTTGCAGCAAGGGCTGAGGATTTGAGGATATGCGGCTTAAACGGTCTTGGCCGCGATGTTGTTTAGCGTTGGTCTTCGTCAGCCACAGTGCGTTCACATGCGCTTCATTTTCGATTTGTTCGCCTTTGCTAAAACTGCGTGGGTGGGTCGCGACAACCTTGTTGGCGCTAATAATGCGCACCTCTTGTAAACACGCGCTCACCGTTAATGACCTTTGCACATATAGATGAGGCACTGAGTAATCATTTAAATCAAACCTCACATACGGTATCTTTTGCGCACGAACCACGATATTCTAGCGGGTTTCAAAGGGGTTATCGGGCAACGCTAGTAAGCTAGATTGCTCTTGCAAGAAGGCTTCTGCAACCGTGAGCTGGGTATCTTCAGGACAGGGTCTGCCTGCGCTTGCGGTGCTGCACCATTCATCCGCTTGCGCATTTAAGTCCTCAAGTGATGAGTAGTGACGACCGGCAAAGAAATTATCGCGGATATAGCGAATGGCTAAATCCAGCAGTTCAGGATGAAACCGAATGGCACTGCCGTTACGCTCCAGGACCGCTGTTTTCATGTTGTCAAACAAACACACTTTCGGCACACCTTTGAATGCCGTGAATGCGGCCACTTGGCCCGTAAAAACTATCTGTTTTTTGGTCAACATAGAACTGTAAAAATATCTGACGTGACCAGCTCAGCACCATCACGTACGCCATTAATGCACGCTTTGCTTGCCCTATTTGGATGTGCCCGAAGTGGCCCCAATCCACTTGGGCTTGCTCCACAGGCAAGGTTTTTAAGCGTAAATACGCTTCGGGTTGCTTGCGTGGCCTAAGCTCACTAATACGAGGGCGAAACTGGGTTGGCCCGCCAGGATAGCCACGTGCCTTTGCCATTTCATAAAGCCGCGCTGCGCTCAGCGTAGGATACGTCTCCAAGGTCTTTATAATAAAAGGCAGATACGGCGTTAGCATTGATGTGCGCTGGGTGCGCTCTATTTTAGGTAAACCCGCTTGGGATAATACTCGGTCCACCACACCGTGGTGAATACCAAGTTGTGTAGCAATGGTGCCGATGCGCCATTTCTCCACGAAGTGGTAACGTAATATCTTCGCCTCTATGTCTTTATTGATGGTCATTCATCCTGCCTTATCTAGTGTAAGTCTTCTCTGCGTCAGGTTGAACGGTGAACGTTGGGCGGTTAATGCCGCATTCGTCCTTTAAAAACCCTACCGCATAAAAAATCATGCCGTAAAAAGGGACTACACGCTTCACCACAGTGATGACAGACCATGTCAACGCTGTGTTTAGCCGGCGCACCCCCTTTTTTACGTACTTTTACCTGCCCCTTAAGTACATCATTAAGGGCAATGAGCGCGGAAGACTGATGCGTTACTTTTTGCTTTTTTCGTTGGCGAAAGCGTTGTTGACGCGCGGCATTATTGAAACGACCGGGGCGGCTTTGCTGGTACTTTTTAGTTGCACGGACCAATGATGCGCGGCGGGCTTTTTTAGCACAACCATTGGTGCAATAGCGGTTGGCGCGATCACACCTTGAGCAAATAATGACTTGCGCATGGCAACGGTGGCAGTGGTATAAGCGACTTGAGGTTTGCATCGACAAAATGGTCGATGAGGGCTGGATTTAATCCCAAAGTGTGCAACAATCAATGAGCCTTGCGCTGGCATAGTTTTGAGGGGTATGGCGTCAGTTAGGACCTCGAAATCATTCTTGGCGTCATACCTTATTCAACGACCACATCTTTATAGCTCGAGTAAAATGATATTGCTCGGTTTATCTATTTTCTGTCTTGTGAACTAGCCGTCTGAAGTGGGTAAACATTTCTGGAATTTTGATCTAGGAAAAGATCTGATTATATGGATATTCGGCAAATAGTAGCTGTTTTGAACCGGTGTTTACATGCCATGACCATTGAAAACCCTATTATCGATTTGATGGGTGTAAACGTGCGTCATGCAACGCTCATCACCTAAGAGAGTTAACGCGCGCTTACGAGCAAGACAAACAACAATGGGCGGGGAGAATGAAAGCCCTGCTTGAAATTATCAATCGCGCCACCTATCAGGCTGAAGGAATGTTAAGCACCGAGCAGCAGCAACGTCATAGGCTCTATTATCATCGCTTGCTCAGTCAAGCTGATAGAGAATGTCCTGGCCGGATGTACCCTTTACCAATAACCAAGGTGAAAGGGACATTAGGATGACCAAAGTGCATTAAAAAATATCCGGGTGTTTTAGAAGCGCTGAAGGTGCTAATACCTTCTGCAGACTCCGAGGGTATTTATCGGTTTTTTTCAAGGTACCTGTCGTAAGCAAGGGCTTACCGCCGGTCAGGCTATGACATTATTGTTCGAGGGAAAACTACCCGACTTTGTTAGATTTGAACAAGTTAATGAAAATTACGCTGAGTAGTTACCAATAATGTTCATAAACACAGCGGCATTAAATATGTAACACCCGAGCATAGGCATAGCGGTTTTGACAGTCAATTGTTGCTCAACAGAAAGGAAACATATTTAAAAGCGCAGCAAGCGAATCCAACAAGATGGCGAAACAATATCCATAATTGGGACTTTATTGATCAAGTATCATTGATATCCTGAGAGTAAAGACATTGCTTAGCAACAAAATGCGACAACTTGCTTGAAAAATAGCGGTTTAAATGTCAATCTCAACGTTCTGTTCATGTTTTTATTGTGTAGAATAATCCTACATTTGTTGTACCTAAAGTTAATACTTACTTCCCTTTTGTCATAAATAATGCAAGTGGCTGTTTAAGTAATACTTGTATGTTTAGCTATTTTTTAAAGTCATAGATGACTAATTGTGATCACATGATCTTTATGGCGTAAGTCAATAACAATATAAAACGAGGTAATTTAGAGTTATGAGTGTTTCTAATCAACAAAACGATTCATCGGTTTCAGCTGTTCAAGACGTCAATGATCAAGTTAAATCTGGAACTGTTTGGACGATTTTGGGTTTTGGTTTCGGTCAAGTTCTGCGATTATTCGCAAATGTGGTTCTAGCCGCAATTCTTTTCGAAGAAGTATTTGCTCTAATGGCTATTGTAGGGGCAGTTTTGATAGGCTTGGCAATGTTCTCTGACATTGGAATCCAAACCAGTGTAATTCAGAATCCTCGAGGGGACGACCCTGATTTTTTAAATACTGCGTGGACGTTGCAAGTTATTCGCGGAGCCTGTTTGTTTGTTGGCGCATTGGCGCTAGCTTGGCCTATCTCACAACTTTATGGTGCCAACGATCCAAAAGCTTATGAGCTGGCTTATTTGATTCCGATCGCTGCATTGACTTGCATAGTTGATGCCTTCAGGCCAGCTAAGGCAATGACAGCTGCTAGGCACTTAAGGATAAAAGAGTTAGTCAAAATTGAATTGATCGTTAGCCTTTTTAGTGTAATTATTATGCTTACTTTAGCGTGGTACATGAGGTCAGTACTTGCTATTGTAATTTCTTCGGTTATGGCAAGTTGTCTAACGACGTTGTTAAGCTATTGGATGCTCAAGGGGCCCCGCTCTCGTTTTCGTTGGGAGAAGGAATCTGTTTTGGCAGTTTTTAGGTTCGGTAAATGGATTATGTTGTCGACTTTAATTGGATTTTTCGCACTTCAGATGGATCGCTTGATTTTCGCGGCGGTATTCCCATTGGCAGAAGTGGGTGTTTATGCAATAGCTGCAGGGTTATCTATGTTGATCATGACTATAGTAGGTAGGCTGCAATTGAGCATTATTTTCCCTTGGTATTCGCGCTTGCTCTCAGGCGGAATAAGCCTACCTATCGCGTTTGGTAAGGCAAAGTTTCCCGTGCTGCTGATGTCCACATACCTAGTAGTGTTGCTCATTGTTGGTTCAAGTAGTTTCTTTTCTCTTTTCTATGATGAGCGCTATTCGCAGGCGGCTATTCTTCTTCCCATACTAGCTATCGCAGTATGGTTAAATTCTATTGAAAGCATGTATGGTTCAGCATTCTTAGCCAAGGGATATTCTAAGTGGGGTGCGTTGACTGGCGCTGTAAAAGTAGTTTCATTTCTTATTTTTCTGAAGTTACTTTTACTTGTTGAGAGCTCTCTAGTTATTGCCGCAATTGCACTAGTAATTAGTGAGGTAATTAGAGTTTGTGTAGTGTATTATTTAGGATCGCGACTTGGTTTACTGAACTTACGAATAGACATTACTATGCTTGCGATACTTGTAATAACTTCAGCCTTTGGACTTTGGTTAGTACACGGCTTTGAACCAGTGGTTAATTTGCATCCTGTACTGCAATTACTTTTGCTTGGGATTATCATAACCTTGTTTTTTACACCATTGTTTCTAAAAATACTGTTGCCAATCCTAAAAAAGGAGTCGGTATGAATATAGATTTGTGTGATTTCTGAGTATTTTTACAAAGTATTTAGAGACTGTAGCCTTTAGAATATTAACAACTTTTCTTTCAGAATTTTAGTTTAGCCCGTAAAAATGACTAAAGCTTTTACTCGTCACTTGGAATATGATCAAGCGCTTTGTCTATCCAATTAAAATAAGTCATGAATTCAGTATTGATAGAATCCAGTTCTGCGCCCTGAGGGTGAATACCTAATCTTGGTACAGTCAGATATGGTCTCCTCCCGTATTGCAAGGTTAATTTTTTCTACACGGGGACAGATTGCAGTCATATATACGGTCTTTGAATGAAATCTTTGACTTCTGACCTTGATGTATTTCGCCCATGTTGTCCTGATCAAGTTATCAGTATTAAATACCGTTGACAGTAAAAGGTTCTCAATATGTCGGTGTGACCCGTTTGTGCATCAACTATTAGCCTTAGCAATTCGATGAAAAGCTGGTTACTACTTATTACTTACTACCACTACTTTATTGTTAACTCGCTATATAATTCTCGCAAGAGGTCTTACCGCCCACGCCATGCGTGACACTCTATTTGTGAGCTTACGGCAGCATAGCATTGACATAGGCCGCTAGGCCTCCATCATTGCAGTTTTGGTGCTATTGAGCTTATTTGTGTTCGGTGTAATTCCACGGTAGAAATTTGGCAGGGTTGGCTTTTACCGCCTCTTTTTCTTGTTGCAGCAGTATAAAATACTCGAACACATTTATTTGCGCCTCACTGGCGGTGGCGATGAGTGAGGTGACGATATCCCCGATAGTCGCCCCAGTTTGATTGCGATGGAACATAGCGTTTTTTCTGTCACGTACGACTATTTTCAGCATCGCTTCAATCTCATTATTATCAAGCTTTGCGTTTTCTACTCGGCAGAAACAGGTCAGCCCTTCATAGTGTTTAATGAAGTAGCGTATAGCTTTGCCCAAAGCACTGTTGTCTTCGACTTGCTCGCTTTGTAGTTTGGTTTCACCCCACTGTTTTATCTCTTCCATTACTGGTAGCGAGTGCTGTTGATGGTAAGCGAGTCGTTGGGCGGGATTAAGTGATTGGTCTACCGTTTCATGCTCGTTAGTCCATATTACTTCGTATCGTTGTAATATGTGCTCCACTTCGAGCGGGAAGTGCGATATGACATCGGCGAACTGGCGTCTTGCATGGCTGTTGCACAAGGCGAGTATGGCGATACAGACACTGGGTTTGTTGCTGCCAAGGGCGTCGCTCATGATAATCGGCATAGGTGTGTTGTCATGACGATGGGCGAGTATTTGGTCGATAAATTCACCCGCATGGCCAATGCTGGTATCAAACAGCACCACATCGTGATTATTTTCAAGAGTGGCAATAATCCCAGAGGCATATACGCCAGAGCGAAGTTGCGTTTTATCGCGGCCTCGTACTTTTTTCTCAATGGGCGTGGCATCTAATATACGATGCGTAGTGTCATCCATGTAATAATGTTTGGCGTTGCCGGCTAACGTCAGCAAGTATTGGTATACCGGATAAATGGCATCGGCCACCAATTCAGTTTGGTCGCAAGAAGTGGAAGCACTAATACTCACGCCCAATAACTGCTGCAAACTGCCTTGTCGATAATACGGTAGGCCCGCGAAGTACTTATGGATAGCCATTAAGGCGCGCGCCGAGTACCCATATTTTTGACCGACTTCGCCATCAGCTAATACTACTTCTGGCAGTGTCGCCGTAAAGTAAGCCCCGCAGGCATTGTTCTGGTCAAGTCCAACAGGACACTTTCCTAAAGGAATTTTCATAAAGACCTCTAATTGAAAGTTGAGGTCCAATGTTGCAGCATTGGACTTAGCTTGAAAATATGTAGTTTACTGGACGCTTACGGCCTAACGGCCTATGTCAAACTATGCTCCCGTAAGCTCACTTTGGTTCTGCGTTGTTTGGCCATAATAATATCCTTGAGTAATTATCAAGGACATTATTATGTGGTGTATAGTTGCTAGCGAGAAGACGGGCTTTAGTAGACGCTTACAAATAGACTTGTTTTTATGCCTGGTTTGCGAATTGGAGATATTTTCGTTTGTACCGAATATCGTACACCGGGATAAGCCAATCGTCACCATTTTTATAATTAAAATCAGGGAAAGAGCTACATCTAATACTATAACCCTGATTGAGAACTCTTTGGCTAATACCAATTTCACCGTTTACAATTATTCTATCCTTTTCCGAATAGGTTGACCCATCTGATATAAAGACACTGTTTGTGTTCGACGAATTACATGGAAGGCGGTTATCAAAGACCTTCATAAGTATATCTGTATTGGTGTATAGAAAAAATGACTGGACATGAGGCATAAAGATAGGTGGTTGCGAAATGTTATTATTATGATTTAAGGTTGTGCCACATAGCCCAGTATTGTCCTCACGGTAAAATAAACGTTGGTAATCGCCGAGCCAGCCATCCCTAGAGGGCAATATCACAGATGTATTCATAAACAATACGTCGCCTTGATAATTCTCAGACCGTAAAATATCCAATCCGTAATTATATGCTCCGATATCCATATCTGTGTTATCACGAAAGTAAACGTTATTTATAAAAGGGTATTTATTCTGTAAAGATTTGTACTTCTCGTTAGTTAAGCTCCAATAATTCTTAAATAAAAAGGGTAATGTATACCATTGTGAGTTCTGTTCATCCTCGTCTTTACAATTGATAATAAGGTTCAGCTCAAAGTCCATTCCAGCGTGGTATTTATTCATCTTATCTAAGATCCTGCCTAGACCGCATTTTATTGAATTTTCGCCAAGTACTTTGTTTCTCCTGAGGGAATAACCATTCCAATCAACTAAAATGATGCTTAACTTTTTCATAATATACCTTTAAATCCATAATTTTTAATGATACCCAAGCGCCTCATAAAACGCTAGTATTTATCTTTAAGTCTGTATTAGTTTCTAGCACGGCACTAATTTAAGTCCAGCTTCCTGAGTAAAGGCCTTTTGCGTTAACAGTACATTTTTCGATCTTTATAAGAGTTGACCAAGTAATTAGAATCATACCGTACCTAAATAAACAAGAATTTTACTTTATTAGAATTTCAGTCATCTTTGATATGCAGAAACCAATGATTGTCGGGAGTAATATCATTACTTCCTTCCTTATGTGAATCATTCCAATCATTTTTAATTTTATTGTCACATAAATAGCCGGGCATATCTTTACTAGCGCAATAGCGATTAATAGGCCCAAAATTCCAAAATAGTTATAACCAAGTGGCATTGCAATAGCTAACCATGACAATCTTATAATATTGTACCTCAGGCTATATTAATTATGTGAAGTAAGCTAAGGGCTCACCACATCAAAACTAGCATCATCATCAATATACAGCTCTCTATCAATTGAGCGTAAATATTCAATCAAATCTTGCCGCTGCGTCGCTGTGTAATTTCGGGTATGGTTGCCACGTGTCAGCACATCTTCTAAGGTCGCGGCACTGCCATCATGAAAATAAGGGGCACTGTCCCACAACTCTATCAAGC
>JBLHVH010000030.1:0-22657 GCA_047628385.1 Oleiphilaceae bacterium | reverse complement strand
GCTTATATCATGTTGGAGGTCATTAGCGATAAACCATCATCAATAAGACTTCAATAATTGCTCAAAGCTTTGGATTAGCCGATCGGGGCGATAAGCAGATAGATTTTCTCCTTGATGATAGCCGTAACTCACACAGATTACGGGTACATTCGCCGCTTGTGCAGCTTTGATATCACTCACCGAATCCCCCACCATCACGGACTCTTCTACTGAACAGCCAAAAGTATTCAAACAATGTAATACCGGTTCGGGGTGTGGTTTGCGTTTTGCCAAGGTATCCCCGCACACGATTAAATCAAACTGAGGTAGACGATGATAATCTAGCAAAGGCTGAGTGAACTGCGCAGGTTTGTTGGTAACAAGGGCTAAATAAGGGAATGCATTTCTAATCTCGACAAGTGTTTCAGCAACCGCTGGGTACAAAGTACTCTTACTTCCGTTTACTTGCTGGTAATAGTCTAAAAAGAGTCGGTAAGCTTCTTGATACAACGAGGCTTCTATCTCAACGGGAATCATCTGTTGGCTAAGTGCGCGTTTAACTAGCATTGCAGCACCGTTTCCGACCCAACGACTCACATTTTCGAGACCCGCAATTGGCCGGCCTAACTCACCTAACATAGCATCGACAGCAAAGCTCAGATCAGGCACGGAATCCACTAAAGTACCATCAAGATCAAACATAATTAGGCGCGGTTTTTTTATACAGACTTGTTGTAGGGTATTCACAGCAATCTCACAAAACTAAAGTATGGGAAGTAAAATAAAGGCTTTAATCAGAGTAAAACGATTAACGCGCAACGTCAGACATCTGCAAATTTTTCTAGAATACTATTTAGAAATAAATGTCCTTTTTTAGTCGTACATAAGCGATGTAATTCTATCAAACCCATATTGCGAAATTCACTAAGTTGAGGCTCAAGCGTGTTGAGTGCTAGTCCGGTTCTTTCTGTAAATAATGACGTATCTACGCCGCGGTTCAAGCGCAATGCGTTCATTAAAAATTCAAACCCTAAATCTGCTACTACAACCTCTTCTTGCCCAATTCTAAAACTGGGCTTGGGAAGTAAATAATCTTTTGGCATTCGTGTTTTACGATACCTTAATATACCCTCAAGTATGCACTCACTATCACTACTATTTTTACTGAGATTGATCTTAGTGATTTTCGAATGTGCCCCAGCACCAATACCAATATAGTCACCGAAGTGCCAATAATTTAAGTTGTGCTGCGCTTCACGGCCTGCCTTAGAAAATGCTGAGACTTCATATTGATCAAACCCTGCCCGCTTTAAGAGTGCTGCACCTGCTTTTTGAATGTCCCACAATGCCTCATCTTCAGGTAGCTTAGGCGGATGTCGATAGTACTCGGTATTTTGCTCAATAGTTAATTGATACCATGAAAGATGTGTTGGCTCTAACGCGATCGCTTGCTTTAAATCGTTCATCGCTTCTTCGAGGGTTTGCTCAGATAAGCCGTGCATTAAGTCAATATTGAAGTTCTCAAAGCCGGCCGCTTTTGCTTGTTGTATTGCGCGAACGGCATCATCGTTTGAGTGAATTCTACCTAAGCGCTTTAGGTGCTCAGCGTGAAAACTTTGTACGCCCACTGACAGACGATTAATACCCGCTACTCGGTAAGCTTTAAATCGGTCAGCTTCGGTGGTACCAGGGTTCGCCTCAAGGGTAATTTCAATCTTAGGGTGAAATGGAATTACCGATTCAATATGCGCGAGTAGGTCTTGATAAAACTCACCACTCATTAAACTTGGCGTACCGCCCCCAAAGAAAATACTTTGTAATGAACGACCTTGCACCCATTGCAAATCTTCGGCTAGATCAAGCTTTAGCTGAGCGAGGTATTCAACTTCAGGTATATTGCCGTTAATGTCTGAACTTTCGTGAGAATTAAAATCACAGTATGGACACTTTTTTACACACCAAGGAATATGTACATATAAGCTCAGTGGAGGCAGGGTCATCATGCTAGTCATAATTATGAGGTGCTCTGTTTTTTCGCACTGTCAAACATTCGTACTTTCAAGTAACAGGTCCATTTGAGCTATAAGTTGCTTCAAGGCCTGCCCTCGATGGCTACGTGAATTTTTTTGTTCTTTCGTTAACTCAGCGGCTGTACATTCAAACTCAGGCACCCAAAAAACAGGATCATAACCAAAGCCACCCACACCAGATTGGTTGAGCGTAATACTACCTTGCCACTGTCCATGACATACAATCGGCGTAGGGTCTTCAGCATGTGCCATATAGACGAGTACACAATGAAATCGCGCTGTCTTATCAATAGCAGCAGACTCTTTATTAGTTGAAGACAGCGCCGCTAGTTTTTTTAGTGCTAGGTCGATATTCGTCTGGTCACTAAGATTTTCACCCATCTCTTTTTCAGAAAAACGAGCGGAGTAAATACCTGGCTGACCATTTAAAGCATCAATCGCTAAGCCGGAATCATCTGCAATGGCCGGTAGTCCACTAATTTGTGAGGCATACCGTGCTTTTATAATGGCATTTTCAATAAACGTCAGGCCTGTTTCTTCTGGTGGCTCGACCTTAAACTCAGATTGAGGAATTATTTCAAGGTCATAAGGAGCTAACAGCTCCGAAAATTCTTTTAATTTACCTTTATTGCCACTGGCTAAAACAACTTTCACATTACATCCTTTACTAAATTAGTCATGATAAAAATTTTGGCTGAATCTAAACTGCATTGCCTTAGTGCGGCCTTCAGGATAAATCGACACATCAAAAATTAACAACTCACCTTCTTTATATTGAAGTTGTGCCAAATAATAAATTGCCTCCCCTTCTACGACCTGCTGCGACGAAAGAAACTGAGCCTGCTGGAGGTCGTTCTTCATTTTAATTTCAACAACGGCACCGACTGCTTTTCGACGACCATCAGCGTCGACTTTGATCACGCTAATATTAATAATACCTAGTGCGCGACTTCTGACTAATTGATATTCTTTTGCAATTTCAGACTCTAAAAAAGTACTCGCAAAACCAATATAATGTACTTCATACTCACTGCCATCGGGGCCATCAAATACTTCTTTTTGTTCGGCATTTACGTGACTAAAGAAAAACATAGCCAGTATAAAAACAATAATAGTTTTAGATAAAATACGCATTAATTTCTCCGAAATAGTAAAAATATGATTACATCTGCGCCTAACGTGAAATCCTATAAACAGCAAATTCCGCAAACAAATTAGGCCACATTAACGCAAAGCGACTTTGTTCAAAGTTAGCATCTACCACCGTTCGATTTAGAATTTTAATGTTCTTTTGACGACACAAAGCTTCAAAATCTTTAAAGGTACATAAATGAATATTAGGGGTGTTGTACCATGTGTGTGGTAGCGTTTTAGACATTGGCATTTTACCATGCCATAACAAATAATGACGACAACGCCAATAACCAAAATTAGGAAACGTCACAATGCCTTGACGACCGATACGCATCATTTCTTCAAGCATCGCATCGGGGCGTTTAATCGCTTGCAACGCTTGCGTCATAATCACGGTATCAAACTGCTTATCGGCAAAATTACGCAGACCCTTTTTATCTAAGTCTTGCTCAACAACATTAACACCTTTTTCAATACAGCTAGTAATTTGCTTTTGATCAATCTCTAAACCATAGCCCAGCACTTTTTTCTTTTCTTGCAAGTAAGCCAACAAAGTACCATCACCACACCCAAGATCAAGTACCTGTGTATTGAGTTCAACCCACGGTTCGATCACACGAAGATCAGCTCTCATTAACATTCACCTCTTGGGCAATACGCTTCATATAGGCAGAGAATAGTGACATATATCGCTCAGTTGGGATCAAAAAGGCATCATGGCCATATTGTGAATCGATTTCAGCATAGCTCACTGATTTACCGGCTTTTACCATGGCGGACACCAACTGTTCAGAGCGTTCCGGTGAAAAGCGCCAATCCGTACTAAATGAAACCACCAAATACCCACACTTTGATTTTTCAAATGCCTGTTCCAACGAGCCACCAAAATCTGCAGCAGGATCAAAGTAATCTAACACCCGCGTCATTAAGAGATAGGTATTCGCGTCAAATGTTTTTGAAAAACGCTTACCCTGAAAGTTAAGATAGCTTTCAACTTCAAATTCAACACCATAATTAAAGTTAAATGCAGATGACTTACGTTCGCGCCCAAATTTTTCACCCATCGCTTCATCCGACAAATACGTAATATGGCCAATCATGCGCGCTAGCATCAAACCCTTTGTTGGCACCGTATTTAAATTATAATAATGGCCATCATGAAACTCGGGGTCAGACGTAATTGCTTTACGAGAAATTTCGTTAAATGCGATATTTTGAGCGGTCAGTTTTGGCGTCGATGCAATCACGACAGCATGTTTTATTCGGTCAGGGTAGTCTAACGACCACGTAAGCGCTTGCATACCACCTAAACTACCACCTACCACCGCAGACCAAGTTTTAATATCAAGTTTATCTGCCAAACGAGCTTGGCTCTCAACCCAGTCTTTCACCGTTACAATTGGAAAATCTGGCCCGAATAACTTACCGGTTTCCGGATTAACGGTATTCGGACCCGTGCTGCCACCGCAGCCACCGAGATTATTTAAACTGACCACAAAAAATTCATTGGTATCAACAGGTTTTCCTGGGCCAATACAACTATCCCACCAGCCAGCTTTAGGGTCACTTTCAGCATAATAACCTGCGGCATGATGATCACCACTGAGCGCATGACAAATTAAAACCGCATTACTATGATCAGCATTCAATTTGCCATAGGTTTCATAGATCAAGTCATATTGATTTAGCGTTTTACCGCATACCAATTCAAGCGCTTGGTCAAAGTGAATGGTTTTAGGCTTAATAATACCCACTGAATTTTCAGCGGGTGATTGTGCTACAGAGGTACTAGACATTCGTTTGTAGGTCGCATTTTCAAATGAACAGAAAACGGAGTGTAAACGCCCATATAATGAATGGCAACTTAATTCGCGATGCCTTGAAATACATCATTTTGACTTGGTGGCGGCTGGCTTAGCGCCTGTTCAATTTGTTCAGCTTTTACAAGCTGCATACGACTGACATCGATCATTTTTTCTAGCTCCGTCTGCTGCGACTTTACACTACGATTATTTTTCGCGACGGCTTTTAAATTTGCTACCTGACCTTCCAGTAAATTTTTCTGTTCTAGCGCATATTGCATTAAAGGCAATAGCGCTTCATCTGGCCAACGTACCGCTTCTTCCATAATTTGCTGTTGCAAAAGGCGAGCTTCTGCGACAAAAGTATTAAAAAAGCGCTGTATCAATATGGATTGTTCAGTGACCAAAATCTTAGGCTGACGCCTAAATTGTGCAGATTTAGCTTTTAAAGCAATTAACTGCTTTTGTTGTACTTTTATTGAGAAAGTACGTGGTTTTAAGTATTTGGTGTTTATATCTACTGTGAAGCGCTGGTAAATCGCACTCACCATTTTATCTGCTAACCTAGCTTCAATGGCAACATTTACAATATCTTTTTCAATTTTCACAAAAAATTGACTCATTGCATGAATCATTCCGAGCGTACTCCAACTATCCTGCAGATCTTTACGGGTTTGCTGCACAATATCGTCAAAGCGAGATCCAGTCATAAGTTGTTGTAGAATTTCACCTTGTGACTGCATAAGCCGACGGCTAGATTTCAAAGTAATTAATTTTTTATAATACAAATCATGATCGTTATGGGTTTTATCCGCCAAGGTTTGTAACTCATCTGGACTTACGTTACTCGTCGTCAGGCTTTCAATTCCTTGATACAGCCCTGAAAGGCGTTCGTTTAATATTGATTGGCTATTTTTAAGCATACCAACAACATCACCAATTAAAGTATCATAAATAAGTGCTTCCTTCTGCGCTAAAATTCGCTTAGATATAAGTTTTTCTAGTTTGGGTAATGCACTTTTTTGAAGCAGTAAGTCATCTTTTTTAACGCGGCCAATTAAGCCTTGCTTGGCGGACAATGGAATAACATCATCTATTGGCATATTTAGATGTGAGGCACTGGTTTTTCTCACTTTTTCAATCGATGCCTGGGTATGAGTCTCCCCCTGTAAGTCATCCCAAAGTATATCTATCTTGTTTAGAACAGCAAAACGCCCTGCTCTATGGTCAGCGCCTTCAACATTAATATATTTATTCCAAATAGTTTTATCGCTTGCAGTGACGCCCGTATCGACACTCAACACGAATACAATCGCCTGCGCTTTTGGAATCATACTAACCGTTAATTCTGGCTCTGAACCTAAGGCATTTAGCCCTGGCGTATCGAGTACCCTTAAACCTTTTCTTAATAATGGGCTATCTAGGCTTATCATTGCATGTCGCCAAACGGGGATAATAACTTTGCCAGTATTATCAGGGTCATGATCTAACATCCGGTCATCAAAACCTAATGACCGGGCTTCCAACAATGTTGCCGTGCGCGTAGACGCTAATTGTTTGAGGCTAAAGCTCATTTTTTCAGGATCAGATATATCAATAGGAATTTCATGCCAAGCGCCAGGGTCAGTCTTGTATTCACTGATAGATTGATCTTGAATACGCGTCTCAATCGGTAATAACTTTAAATAACTGCTTGTTCGCTTGGCGTCGTAAAAAATTTCGGTTGGGCACATCGTGGTACGACCGGCCTGTGACGGTAGCATCCGCTGCCCAAAGTCAGAAAAAACCAAGGCATTAATGAGTTCTGTTTTACCTCTTGAATATTCACCTACAAACGCAATGGTTAACTCATCATCCTGTAATAAGGTTAAGCCTCGCATTAAACGCTGATGAATATCATCTGAGTTAAGGTGATTTTCCTCCAACCAATGCTGGTAATGCTGAATTTCAGTTTTGAGATGATTTTTCCATTCATCATATGCCTCTACTTGCTGAGATAAACCTTGCAGAGATCCGGCATTTTTTGACTTATTTATGGGCGTATTAAAGGACATAGCGCTTCCATTTAAATAGAGCAGAGTTCAATTGCACCAATAGATCAAATCAATGTATTTATCCACATACTTGATCAACATTAATACTTTATATATTTTGAGTATAGAGAGTTGTTTAAATAACAAATATGATTTGAGGAGACCGGACTTATAAGCTCAGTAAAAGAAATGCTTTTCACTGTACTTTATTTAAGAAAATCCTTTTTAAATCATTCCTTTATCAAGTTTCGTTAAGATCTTTCTAAACTTGTTTTTTTTTGTTAAACGATGTTATCACAAAGGCTTATCTTTAAAATAAGCCTTTAAGTACTTACCCTTCAACTACATTAATGAAAAGCTCATACCTACTTGATAGGATAGCTGGGCAACTACTTTTTCTAGTATCTGAAGTACTAAAAATACTAAAATCGGCGACAAATCCATCCCACCCATTGACGGTAATATTTTTCGAAAAGGCTTCATCAAAGGTTCAGTAATTTGATTAATTAACATCAGAGCAGGATGAGCACTTCCCGGGGCAATCCAACTAGCAACAATCATCACCAATAGCGACCAGAAATAGATTTTCAACAAAATACCCAATACTAAAACGCCAGACATTAATATCACACCCAAAGGGTTAGGTAATCCGGTCGTCAGCACCGCAATTTTTAATGACAATACCAATGCTTGGAATATTATTGCGAGTACCAAAGAGGCGATATCAACCCCACCAAACCCTGGAATGATACGTCTTAACGGAATGATTAACGGGTTTGTCGCTTTCACAGCAAATTGCGAAATGGGATTGTAAAAATCAGCACGAGATAATTGCAGTAAAAACCTTAGCAATATGATCACCAGATACAATGAGGAAAGGGTATCAACCACTAATGTGAAAATTTCTGAAAACATGAAAACATCTGCCTTAAAAGTATATACGGGCCATCACTAAGCATAACTTGATCAGGGTTAATCGAATAATAAGGCTTTTATATAAAATTACTAGTTTCCTTTGATTAAACGCTTAGATAACTTGACCTCATGATTTACATCACAGCTTAATATTTGATCAATTCAGCAGCGTGCCTCTAAATAATTTAGTATTTTTTCTTCTGTAATTGGTTTCGGTAGAAAGGTTAGACCTTGCTCTTTTGCTTTGCTCTTCACTCTGTCTTGGAAATTTGCAGTCAATAGTGCAATTTTTGCATTAGGACAGGCCTCTTGTAACTCTGGTGAAACGGTTAAGCCATCTCGACCAGGCATATTCATATCAAGCGTTATAAAGTCAAAATTACCTTTTAAGCACATTGATAATGCGACCTCTGCATTTTCAGCTTCCATGACATCCCAGTTTGCGTACTTACTCAGAATAATTGCTTTCAACATTAATCGGGATACACGACTATCATCGACTAGTAATACACATTTTTTATTGGACATACCCTACCTACTTATTGGCTTCACTCTAACTAAAACTTTCGTGAAAAATTTTATCTGAATGTTAGTATAGTCAAAGAAAACATATTTCAACTTTTTCTGTTGGCATATATACACTACAATAATAAAAGTTGGTATTATCTATTATATTCTGTTAGTTTCCGCTGGCTATAATGTCCGATTATTAATTGGATAAGCCAAAATTAACAATAATTTTTCGTTTTATATACAGATGATATATATAAAACGAAAAATAAGTACGAAAGACGAGACATTCTTATGCCCGATAACCATTCCGACTTCACGCCTTATGAAATAAAAAAAGGTGAAGAGTATATGAACGAACCGCAATCAGCTCATTTCCGCGAGATACTTTTAGCTTGGAAGCAAGAGTTAATGGAAGAAGTCGATCGTACGGTATCTCATATGAAAGAAGATGCTTCAAATTATGCTGACCCGAGTGATCGTGCAACTCAGGAAGAGGAATTTAGCCTTGAACTTCGTACTCGTGATCGCGAAAGAAAGCTAATTAAGAAAATTGGTAAGACCGTTGATCGCATCGAAAATGACGATTATGGCTACTGTGACTCCTGTGGTGTTGAAATCGGTATTCGCCGCCTTGAAGCTCGCCCTACAGCAACTCTTTGTATTGATTGCAAAACATTGGCTGAAATTAAAGAACGACAAATTGGTATCTAGTTATATTCTTGATTGAAGCGCTCCATGATCATGAAGCCATGCTCGATCTTATTTATATTTAAGCACTATTCAAAGGGGATTAAATTTTTAATGCCCTTTAATTTTTAAATGGACGTATATCGCGGTCGTTTTGCTCCTTCTCCTACCGGACCACTTCATCAGGGTTCACTTTTTGCCGCGTTAATTAGCTTTCTTGAAGCTCGCTCCCATCATGGGAAGTGGTTACTTCGTATTGAAGACGTCGATACACAACGAGAGCAGTTAGGCGCTCGAGACGCCATATTCGAAACATTAAAAGCTCACGGCTTATTTTGGGATGAAACAGTCAGTTTTCAATCAGAGCGTTCAGCGTATTATGAAAAAAATATCAAACTGCTCGCATCTCAAAACCTTACTTTCAAATGCCCTTGTAGCCGTAAACAACTTATTGAATCGAATGGTCAGCACTTAAATTTTTGCCAAGCACTAGCGAACCCTCACGAAAGTTTTATTCAAACTCGCAATATTAAGTACGCAACCAAGTTTAAAATAATTGATACACAATTTAAATGGGTCGATAACATTCTCGGTTCATTAAGTTTAGAGCATTCAGAAGATTTTGTATTAAAGCGAAAAGAAGGATTTTATGCGTATCAGTTGGCGGTCGTGTGCGATGATATTGAGCAAGGTATCACTCACGTTATAAGGGGCGCAGACTTACTCGACTCAACCCCAATGCAATTAGCGCTTTTCAAAGCATTCAAACAAAAACCTCCAACCTTTGGTCATTTTCCTATTTTACTTAATTCCCAAGCGCAAAAGTTAAGTAAACAAACCTTCGCCCCTGCCATTGATAACAGCACACCCATTAAAAACTTGCTTGATCTCTTTGCGATGCTAAAACTCCCCATTAAGAATAAACCTGCTTCAGTTGACGAAGCACTCCAAATAGCACTGCAAGTTTGGGACAAACATTACATTCCTGCGATAAAATCATTAAAACATACGCCTACGACTTCAAATTACTGGTAAAATATTAACGCTTTCCATTATTATTTTTATACCTAAATTTCCTGATACAGGTAAGAAAGGCTATGCGCCGCATTTTAATTTTAGAAGACGAAGCTGAAAATAAATCAAACCTTAAGTCGTTGTTAGAGTCTTACCAATACCATGTTGAAGCCGCTTCCTCCATTATTGAAGCGACTGAAAATTTTGCTTTGCCCTCTTTTAACCTGATCATTACAGACCTTCGCCTTCCAGGACAACCCGGTACCGACATTATACAGTTGGCTCAAGGTGTACCTGTTCTAGTCATGACTAGCTTTGCGAGTTTACGCTCAGCAGTCAATGCCATGAAATTAGGCGCGGTAGATTACCTTGCTAAACCTTTTGATGACGATGATATTCTCGATATTATACAGAATATTTTATCAAAAGAGCCGCTTCCTGAGTCCACTCTAAATGAAGTCGACAATTCGAATGAAGATCTTAAAAGTTTAATTTATGGCGATTGTAGTGCCATGAAAAAAGTGTTTAACCTGATTAAAAAAGTCGCACCCACTGAAGCGACTGTTCTGATTCAGGGTGAAACTGGGAGCGGTAAAGAATTAGCGGCACGTGCGATACATAAACTTAGTCAACGTAAAAATCAAGATTATATCTGTATTAACTGCGCGGCGATTCCTGAGTCATTAATTGAGTCCGAGTTATTCGGTCACGAAAAGGGTGCATTCACCGGCGCAGTGAGCGCCAGAAACGGACTGATTGAGGCCGCTGATGGCGGCACACTTTTTCTCGATGAAATTGGCGAGCTACCACTCGAAGCCCAAGCACGATTATTACGCGTCCTACAAGAAGGTGAAATTCGTCGTGTCGGTTCCACGCAGTCTCGCCAAGTTGATGTTAGGTTAATAGCCGCAACCCATCGAAACTTAAAAGCGCTTTCACGCACAGGCCAGTTTCGAGAAGATCTCTATTATCGATTAAACGTCGTCCAACTAAAACTGCCACCATTAAGAGATCGAGAAGACGATATTTTAGGCTTGGCTCAATTACTTCTTGAGAAAGCATGTCTAAAGTTAGGGCAGGAAGATATAAAGTTTAGCCCTAGTGCAATGAAAGCAATAAAAGAATACCACTGGCCTGGTAATGTTCGTGAATTAGAAAATGCAATCGAACGCGGCACTATCTTATGTGACCACAAAATGATTACCGCAGAATTACTTGATGTAGAAATGGAAGTAGATGACATCACGATCCCCCAAGGGCTCATCACACCCACGCTCGTCAAACCGACACAACAAGGGCCTGCATCAGTTAAAAACCTTTCAATTGAAGATTACTTTCAACAGTTTGTTCTAGAGAATCAAGACCGCATGAATGAAACGGAACTTTCACGTCGCTTAGGTATTAGCCGGAAGAATCTTTGGGAGCGAAGACAGAAGCTTGGCATCCCACGCCGAAAGACCTCGTAGAAAAGAGATACGTGCTGCCAACAAAATGTGACACAAGTCACACAAATAGACATAAGCCTACTGCCAGAATATTTGAAAATACACACAAGCGCACATAACTGTTACCCAGTGTTACCAAATGAAACGCACAAACACGTTTTTGAGGTCCTTTCTGCCACCTGACTAAGCCCTATAGGTCAAAAGGCTTAACCAATACTTGTAACTAGTTGTTTTTTATATTAAAAAAAATATTGGCACAAAGCCTGCTATTAGTAAGTTTATAAAAATAAAAATAACCGACTGTGAATATACGAATAAAAATAAAAATAGTTTTTAGTTACAGTTGAAGAAAACCGCAGAAATAAAAATAACAAATGCGGGGCGAATTGATTATTTTAAATGCTTGGCTTTTTAGCGGCTAAAAAACTGAAGTGAATATTGTTTTTAATTAATAAGAACTGCAAAAGTTGCGATAATTAAAAACTACATGTTCATTTCAAGCCTACCGCTCTGTGTGTTTAAAGTATTCCGTTTGCAAGCGTAAGTTTAAAGCTTACGCCCTACGGTACAGACATGGATTAATAATAAAAAAAATATAAAGTCTGCTCTTTTGGGCATGAGAAGGTCAATCACCGGAGCGTGTTGGTCTTTTCATGCAAAGTCATTTTCTCCCTATTTATACTCAACATTTAATACTTCTGTAACCCAATCGCTACACATCAATAGTTTTCAACCGACTTACTTGTTAGACTGCCTTCTATATGTGCTTAACAGCCTTAGTGATATTTATTAAAATTAATCGATGTAAAATAAATCATGTCTGACCTGAATCCTAATATTATCCCACGAGACCAGCACTGTGTTTCTCGAAATTTAATTAGCCCATCTGCGCTAAAAGTTATGCATCGTTTGCATAGTAAAGGCTATGAAGCGTTCCTCGTCGGCGGTGGTGTTAGAGATATTTTACTCGGTAAGCAACCTAAAGACTTTGATATTTCAACTAATGCGCATCCAGAACAAGTGCATGCACTATTCAAAAACTCTCGTCTAATTGGGCGACGCTTTAAACTTGTCCACATACTTTTTGGCAGGGAAATGATTGAAGTCGCGACCTTCCGCGGCAAATCAGATGAACAAAGTAAAAAGTCAGAGACGAATCAATCAGAACACGGCATGCTCTTACGTGATAACGTTTATGGTACCGTTGAAGAAGATGCTGTGCGTAGAGACTTTACCATTAATGCACTTTATTACAGTCCCCAAAATTTTTGTGTATACGATTACCTCGATGGCTTGAAAGATATCAAAGCACAGCAACTTCGAATAATAGGCGATCCTGAAACACGATATCGAGAAGACCCTGTCAGAATGTTACGCGCATTACGTTTTTCTGCGAAACTGAACTTTGATATAGAGCCAAATACAAGTGATCCGATCATCGAAATGGCGCCTCTTTTAAGCAACATTCCCGCTGCACGTTTATTTGATGAGATGCTAAAACTATTTCTGTCGGGCCATGCCGTTGAGATTTTCAAAAATTTATTGCATTACAAGTTGTTCGATGCATTATTTCCTCAAGTCAATCACACGCTGCAAACGAATAAACAGGCTGAACACTACAAGCAGTTTATTTTAGAAGGCCTAAAAAATACAGATACGCGAATTCAGGCCGAAAAGCCGGTAACACCAGCTTTTTTATATGCGACGTTAATCTGGCCAGAAGTTAATCGTAAGTGGCAACAGCTACAGTCAGAAGGGGTACCCGAATTCCCTGCATTACAACAAGCAAGCCAAAGCGCAATACAAAATCAATTAGCCCATATTTCAATTCCAAAACGCTTTACGCTAATGATGAAAGAGATTTGGGAATACCAAATTCGCTTAACTAAAACGCAAGGTAGACGCCCCTTTCTCTTAATTGAACAGCCTCGTTTTCGCGCGGCATATGACTTTTTGTTATTAAGAGAGCAAGCAGGTGAAGATGTAAATGGCCTTGGCCAATGGTGGACGACGTTTCAAGTAAAAAATCCAGCACCTGTGCATAAAAAAGCACCCAGACGTTTTAATAATTCGAAACCACGGCCTACACACCACAATAAATAAGCATGACAACCTTAACTAAGAATACAGACGTTTTAATTGGACTTGGCAGTAATCTAGATCAGCCCAAGCGGCAAGTAATCAACGCAATAAATGCAATCATAAATATTGAGGGCTGTGACTTTCAATGCGCTTCATCACTGTATGAAAGTTTACCGCAAGGCCCCCAAGATCAAGAAAACTTTTGTAATGCTGTCGTCTTAGTAAGCACTAACTTACCTCCTGATTTTTTACTCTACCAACTACAAACGATTGAAAATAACTTTGGTCGCATCAAAACACGTCACTGGGGGGAACGAGTCATCGATTTAGATATCCTGTATTATGGCCAGTCTAAAATAGATCTCGATACACCCGATTTACATATCCCTCATCGACACGCTCTGGCTCGAGACTTCGTCATTATCCCTGCTCTCGAAATCACACCCGATTGGTGTTTACCTGATGGAACCCGCCTTGAAGACTATCAAGAAGCCTGTTTAAATCACCAACTTAAGAAGATAATTACTTAAACCAACACCTAGCCTTGGTACTTGTTTAGTATTTTACAAATCGCTATTCTAAACCTTTTTATCGACAGGCCTTTAAATAAGGAACGCATAATGGGCATTACCACTTTAAGTTTGAAAAAATTAAAAGAGCAAGGGCATAAATTTTCTTGCGTGACTGCTTATGATGCAACCTTTGCCTCTGTAGCCTCCGAAGCAGGCATCGACGTGCTGTTAATTGGTGACTCACTCGGCATGGTACTTCAGGGCCAGGACAGTACTTTACCTGTGTCTATGGACGATATGATTTATCACACTCAATGCGTAAAGCAGGGCGCTACTACCCCACTTATTATGGCTGATATGCCCTTTAATTCGATCAATACCTTAGAAAGCGCATTAACCAACGCAGGTCTGTTAATGCAAGCGGGGGCACACATCGTAAAACTAGAAGGCGGAGAATGGCTGGCTGAGTATATTTCTGCACTCAGTGACCGGGGTATTCCAGTGTGTGCGCACTTGGGCTTAACACCGCAATCAGTCAATAAACTAGGTGGCTACCGTGTTCAAGGAAAAGAAGCAGACAAAGCTAATAGTATGATTAATGCCGCGAAGCTCCTTGAACAAGCCGGTGCTGATATGATTCTTCTTGAATGTGTACCGACATCCCTAGCTGAATTAATCACCAAAAAAGTAAAAGTACCGGTCATTGGTATTGGGGCTGGAAATGTTACGGATGGTCAGGTGTTAGTCATGCACGATTTGTTAGGTGTTAGCACTGGACATAAACCTAAATTTGTTAAAAACTTTATGGCTGAAGCAAGTTCAATCCAAGATGCTTTTGTGCGTTATAATGACGCCGTTAAAAATGGTAATTTCCCTTCTGAAGACTATAGTTTTTCTGGCTAAGAAGCTTTTTATTTTCAATTAGTTTATGGACAACTTGATGCAAACGATCAATAACACAGCAGAACTACGGCAAGTCATTCAGGCCTATCAACAAGCAGGTAAAAGCATCGCTTTCGTTCCGACTATGGGTAATTTACATGAAGGTCATCTATCCTTAATTGATGCAGCCAAAACTCATGCTGATATCGTCGTGGCCAGTATTTTTGTTAATCCAATGCAGTTTGGAGAAAACGAAGATCTCGATGCTTACCCTAGAACACTTGAAGCAGACGCTAAAAGCTTGTCTTCTAGAGGCTGTCAGATTCTTTTTGCCCCTAGCGCAAAAGAAGTGTATCCAAATGGAACGCAAGCTGAAACCCGTGTCGATGTACCTTCGCTTGTTAACCACCATTGTGGTGCTAGCCGTCCAGGACACTTTATAGGTGTCGCAACCGTTGTCACCAAATTATTTAATATGGTTCAGCCTGATGTTGCAGTTTTTGGTGAAAAAGATTTTCAGCAGCTTGCTGTCATTCGAAAAATGGCGCAAGACCTATGTATGCCTATTCGAATTATTGGGGTAGCTATTTCTAGAGAGCCCTCTGGTTTAGCACGCAGTTCACGTAACGGATACCTAACGCCAGAAGAAAAAAATGCCGCGGCAAAAATCTATCAAATACTCTTAAAGTGCAAAAAAGAACTTGAAAATGGCGCGTGTGATTTCGAATATTTATGTAAAAAGGCAATTACTGAACTTGAAGTGCAAGGTTTTAAAAAGGACTACTTTAATATTGCAAACCCCATCACACTCGAAGCAGCGTCCGCAGATAATAATAAATACGTTATATTAGCGGCAGCATACTTGGGAAACACTCGTTTAATTGATAATATAAGCGTTTCTTTAGAAGCTAGAAGCTAGGTTTTTTACTTTATGGATAACATATAAAATGAGATTGGATCACTCTCCTCTTCACCAAGAATTAAAAGAGCACGCATTAAATATACAAAACAAATCGATGCGTGAAATGTTTCAAGATGACCAAAATCGTTTCGAAAAATTTTCTGTTCAGGGCCCACATATTTTCCTTGATTATTCAAAAAATATCATCAATCAAGATACCTTAAGCTTACTGAATAAAACAGCAGAAAACGCCCAGTTACGTGAACAAATACAAACCTTGTTTAATGGTGGAAAGTTCAACGACCGCTTACTCAATCACACAGAAAACCGTTCAGTTCTTCATACAGCCCTTCGCCAGCCTGTTGACTCTAGCCTAATGCTTGATGGTAAAAATATTATTGAGGACGTGAAAGAATGTCGCGAAAAAATGGCAGACTTCCTACAAAAAATTCACACTAAGCAAATTTTAGGCTTCACCAATAAACCTTTGCGTACGTTAGTTAGCATTGGGATTGGTGGCTCTTTTCTAGGTCCAAAAGTAGTGACCGAAGCGCTTAAACCGTATGCACAGAAAGGCTATGAATGCCATTATCTTGCAAATATTGACGGCACTGATCTTGCTCAAATACTACAAAAAATTGACCCTGAAACAACGTTATTTTTACTTCAGTCAAAATCGTTTAGTACCTTAGAAACCTTAGAAAACGCAAAGGAAGTTAAAGCTTGGTTATTAAAGTCTGGCGTTAGTGATGCTCAAATTCGGCAACACTTCATCGCCGTCACAGCTAACAATTCAGCCGCCATAGAATTTGGTATTGATGAGAACCATATTTTCCCTATGTGGGATTGGGTAGGCGGTCGCTATTCTCTTTGGTCAGCCATTGGATTGCCGATAGCTTTTGTACTAGGTATGGATAATTTTGAGTCCTTATTATCGGGCGCTCATGAAATGGATCAGCATTTTTTAAATACAGATTTCGATCAAAATCTGCCTGTCATTATGGCTTTACTGGGGGTCTGGTATCAAACCTACTTTGGTGCTGATTCTCATGCGATTCTCCCTTACGACCAATACCTTCAATACTTTCCAGACCACTTACAACAGTTAGATATGGAGAGTAATGGCAAACATGTTGATCGTGATGGTAAAGACCTTAATTATCATAGTGGCCCTGTTATATGGGGCGGAATCGGTTGTAATGGTCAACATGCGTACCATCAACTCTTGCATCAAGGGACGCGTTTAATCCCCTCCGACTTTATCATTCCGCTTCAAAGTCACCACGACATAGGAAACCACCACACGCACTTATTTGCCAACTGTTTAAGTCAGTCTCAGGCACTAATGCAAGGCAAAAACCTACAAGAAGCCGTCGGTGAACTCTTAGCAGCGGGTATGAGCGAAGAGGAGGCGGCTCAGCTGGCCCCTCACAAAGTAATCGAAGGTAACAAGCCTAGTAACACACTGATTCTTGAAAAAACCACACCTGAAAGTATTGGTGCTCTAATCGCGTTGTATGAACATAAAGTATTTGTTCAAAGTGTTATATGGAATATTAATGCTTTTGATCAATGGGGCGTTGAGTTAGGAAAATCACTCAGTTCTGATTTGTATCAAGCACTTGAAGGGATGGCATCACACGATAGTTTCGACTCATCAACTAAAGGTTTGCTCGATAAATTCAAAAAAGCCGATACTTAAGTTATGATTTCTGCATAAGAAATATATTGTTTTGACCAAATAAAATCTACTTTCCAAAGTTTTTGTTTACTATTGCCCGCCATGACACGCCACAAGTCGTCATAGCTTTGCCCGGTTTTAGTATCGACAGTATTAGGTAATAGTTCAGCCACTGGCCACAAAACAAAGGCATTATAGTAAAGCTCTGGCCTTGGTAGCTCGATACCAAAATTAGAGCCGAGCAGTGAGCCATAGGTCACAATATCTATATCTATTGTGCGCGAAGAGAAGCGGGGACCCGTCCTCATTCGTCCATTTTCATCTTCTATTCTCTTTAATTGTTCAGTTAATATTTGCAAAGAAAGATCTGTTTCAATTTTTACAATCAAATTGAAAAAACAATCACCTGTGAAGCCAACGGGTTCACTTTCATAAACTGATGAAATCGATAACCGGCCACATAACTCATTTAGGCTATCTAGTGCTGCTGTAATATTTTTTGTCCGATCAATATTACTGCCCAAACTTAATAATACAGTATTCATTAAGCTAGTTTTCCGCGCGTGATACGAACACCGACATTTTCTGCACGTGTCACAGCACCAGGCTTACGAATAGTTAGCTCTAAGCTTTCCAAGGGAAACTTTTTCAATAAGTTCTGGGCGATGGTTTCAGCTAGAGTTTCTAACAATTCATAATGCTTAAGGCCCGTCATTTCATCTATTTCATTGCAGACTGCAGCATAATTAACCGCATAATTAATATCGTCAGATTGGCAAGCTTTTGAGAAGTCTCCAAATAGCTGTAAATCAAAAAGTAGACGTTGTTTAATTTTCTTTTCCCAATCAAACACACCGATTGATGCTTCAACTTCATATCGTTCAATAAGCACAGTATCTAAAATCATACTTTTTCCAAAGGTGGCAATTCGTCCATTGGCCAGCGCGGTCTTACTTTAAAATCAAAACCCGTTGTCTGTCCAGCAAGTAAACGCTTACAGCCTGCGTAAGCGATCATTGCACCGTTGTCAGTACAGAACTCAGGCCGCGCATAAAATACACTGGCACCAATCTTAGCAGTCATCTCCTCCAGTACCGAACGTAAGCGCACATTAGCGCTCACCCCTCCTGCAATCACTAAAGTTTTTAAACCCGTTTGCTCTAAGGCTCTTTTACACTTAATGCGCAATGTGTCGACGACGGCATCTTCAAAAGCACACGCGACTTCAGCTTTATCACGTTCACTAAGCTCTCGGTCCACCTTTATTTTTTGCACAGTGTTCAAGGTAAATGTTTTTAAACCACTAAAACTAAAGTCTAATCCCGGTCGATCTGTCATCGGACGAGGAAAACGATAAGGCGTTCCATTAAATTCACTCAATGCCTGCGACGCTAATTTTGCGACTCTTGGGCCTCCTGGATAATCTAAACCCAGCATTTTAGCGGCCTTATCAAAGGCTTCACCTGCCGCATCATCTAAAGACTCACCTAAAATTTTATACTGACCAATGTTTACAACAGAGACTAATTGGGTATGTCCACCCGAAACAAGTAAACCAAGAAAAGGAAATTCTGGTGGTTTTTCTTCCAGCATGGGCGCTAAAAGATGCCCTTCCATATGATGTACTCCAATTAAAGGAATATCTAAGGCCATGGCTAAAGCACTCGCAATAGCGGCGCCTACCATTAAGGCACCTACAAGACCCGGTCCTGCAGTATATGCAATTCCATCGATATCATGACGTGATAAGTTTGCTTGCTGAAGGAGCGTATCAATAAGAGGAATAGTTTTTTGCACATGGTCACGGGAAGCTAATTCAGGAACAACGCCGCCATAATCTGCATGCATTGCTACTTGGGAATAGAGCGTATCTGCAATCAGCCCTTCTTCACTATGGTAAAGCGCGACACCAGTTTCATCACAGGAGGTTTCAATCCCTAATACAAGCATGTTGAATCCAAAACAGTCAAAAATTTGGGCATAAGATTAACAGAAAATTGTAGAAACCACTATTTGTGATACTAATTCCCCCTACAAAAGATATCGGTTTGCGCTTAATAACTCGTTTTCACGTTAAAAATTTATTGAATCATTAAAGCGAATTCTTGTTTCTTTAAGTACTCTTTCTCGGTTTCTAAATTTGCCATATTTAGTGGATATAATTCAAACCATTCTTTCCTCATTTCTAAAGTAACGTGGTTACCCTCCACATTTATTGTGAAATCTGTTTCAGCTTTTTTTCGCGCAACAGTGAGTACAACGGCTAATCGAAATAGCACACACAATTTTTTCAACACAATTTTTTCAACATCAGCACAACTCTGAAAAATTTCATCTGAAAACTTTCTTCTGTGAGCTCTGACAATCATGGATAGCCTTAATTGCGTTGACTTAGTAAAGCCAGACAAATCTGAATGCAATACAAGGTATGCACCGTGCTTATGGTACTGAGCATGAGAAATAGTTAAACCAACTTCAAAGATTCGGCTTGCCCATTTCAGTAATAAAGCATTTTGAGACGATGCTATTCCCCATTTATAAGCTACCTGATTATAAATATTTAGCACAGTTTCCTCAACGCGCTCAGCTCTTTGCTTATCAAGACCGTACTGTAGCTGCATAGAGTTAATTGATCGTTCTCGAACATCCTCGTGCTGTATTCGACCTACCATGTCATAAAGTAAACCTTCTCTTAATGCGCCACTCGTAAAACTCATCTCTTTAATTTTAAACACTTCAAAACATGCATATAAAATTGCAAGACCTGCAGGAAAAATACCAATTCTCTCTTTTTTAATACCAAACTCATCTAAACCGCTTATATGTTCAAGCTTGATCATTTTTTCTTTTAGTTTTTTCAGTACCGATAAATCAATATTGCCGTTCTCGCGCTTCAGCTCTAAATACTCCACCGTTTGAAAAATAGCTTTTATCGAACCTGATGCACCAACACTGCTCTCCCAGCCAACAGACGAAAATTGATACTTAATGTTCAGTAGTTCTCTAGAGGCATGCCTGATTGCCCTATTAAAAGCGAATGAAGTCAATTTACCTTCGGGGAAATAACGTTCACGAAATGACACACAACCCATATGCAAACTTTCTAGTGCTTTATTCTCAAAACGTTCACCGATAATAAGCTCGGTGCTACCACCGCCAATATCAATGACTAACCTATTTCCAAAATCATCCGCCAGCGTATGCGCCACCCCTAGATAAATAAGACGAGCTTCTTCTCGCCCCGAAATAATATCAATAGGGTAACCAATTGCTTTTTCTGCAAGACGTAAGAATTCCTTTTTCTTTTTCGCCGCCCGCAATGCATTGGTACCAACAATTTGAACGGAATCTGCATCAAACTCGCGAATACGTTGAGAGAACCTTTCCAAGCAAGCAATTGCACGGTCTTTAGCCTCATCAGTGATTTCACCTGATTCGTTCAAACCGGCACCCAACTGGACTTTCTCACCCAACTTATCAACAATTTTTAGTTCACCATGTACCATCTTAGCGACGACCATATGAAAGCTATTTGAACCTAAATCAATAGCGGCGATGTATTCTGTATGCTCTTGAGATGATATTACTTCGGATGAGTTAGGCATCGTATGCTTGAAATCCTCTAATAAGACTATATATAATTACTACCAACACATTCTAAATGATGCTTTTCTTTTATTGTAGAGCATACTTAATAGATTTATTAACCATTTATTGGATTTTAAGCATGAGTGATAACATCATCAACGTAACAGATGCTTCTTTTGACGAAGAAGTACTTAATTCAGACATACCTGTACTCGTCGACTACTGGGCAGAATGGTGTGGCCCTTGTAAAATGATCGCGCCAGTCCTTGAAGAAATAGCTGATGACTACGCAGGAAAAATAAAAATCTGCAAATTGAACATCGATGAGAATGAACAAACACCACCCAAGTTCAATATTCGAGGTATTCCTACATTAATGCTATTTAAAAATGGCAATGTCGATGCGACTAAAGTTGGCGCGTTATCAAAGTCTCAATTAACAGCATTTGTAGACAGTAATCTATAAATATCTGCTAAAAGTCTAGGGCGAATAGACCTTAAGTCATTCGCCCTTTTTTGGGGCGAATGACTTCATATATGAGTATATTAATTGATGGTGGTATTTTAGCCGGCGGCCTATCTACTCGAATGCTCGGAAAAGACAAAGGTTTACAAAAACTAAACGGGCAAGCGATGGCAAAATCAGTATCCCAAGCCCTCTTACCCCACGTTAGAACGCTCTATATAAACTGTAATCAGAACTTTGACAGATATCGTAGGATATGTCCTAACGTTCGTTCTGACACCATTGAAGGCTATCATGGACCATTGGCTGGTCTAGTTAGCCTAATGAATGCCAGTACTGCCGATTATTTATTAGTTAGCCCCTGTGATACACCCTATATATCAGAAACTTTCGGTTTAAGAATGCTTGAAGCACTAAAGCGTACTTTAAAAAACCAAGTCTTACGCAACGAGCCAAGTGCTTCCTTAATATTTGCCTCAAAAGATGCAAATCGGTACCACCCCTTACATTTGCTTATTTCTACTCAGTATCAATTAAAACTAGAACAAGCATTACAACAAGGTCAAAATCGTGTGATGCAATGGGTAAATAATAACAATGCTCAATGGATTGATTTCTCTGATCACACAGGCCAATTCTCAAACTTCAATTCCCCAGATGCTCTGCTAAACCCACACAGCTCAACATATCCACGAGACTGAGCATTTAACAAGCTGTCACAGTTCATTTTTTAATCAAAGTTGATTTTACGGGATCATATCTATATCCTAGCGCCAAAAATTCAAACACTTGTTTTAAAGGCAACTAAATCATGATCTTAGATGTACATGTAGCATACTTATTCGCGGCATTAGCCGTACATTTTGGCTTAAGCTATACCATGAATCAAGGTTTGAATTATATGATTTCAAAGGCGAAGCAGAAGAATAAATCACTAATTAACGCAAATGAAGTCGACTTGGTTAGTTCTTAAAGCTAACCAAGCCCAAACAG
>JBLHVH010000029.1:0-22753 GCA_047628385.1 Oleiphilaceae bacterium | reverse complement strand
CTCAAGGACCCTGCTATACAAGCAGCTTACTCACTGGACAAACAGTTAGCTGCTCAGGTTATTTCTGGCCTAATGATAGATGACGCGATTTTTGAAGCAGAATTACAAGATGACCTAGGTGGCGTTATTGCTCGACAGCGATTGGAGCCATCGAATGACGATTTAAGCTGGTTAACTGAACTGTTGGTTGGTAGGGTAATTTTTTTCACGACCTCCTTGCATGTTGATCCAGACCTTCGGGTTGGCCAAATTAATGTTTGGGTGGATGGCGCGATCATTACCTCTGATTTTGTTTCGAGAAGTATTCGGGTATTGCTCTTTGGTCTTGCTCGAAATCTGATTTTGGGCGTTGCTTTGTTAGGTTTGTTTTATACGCTCACCTCTCGCCCACTTGCTCAAATTACTAGTCAGCTTAAACGGCTAGATCATCAAGCTCGAAAGTCGAAAGCGCTTACTTATATTGATGGCCATCAAGAAGATGAACTGGGTATTTTAGTTGAAACTTTTAATGAGGTTTGGGCGTCGCGAGATCAAACAGAAGCACTTTTAGCTGAAAAAGAAGCCTACTTTAGGGCCGTGATGGAGCAGTCCGGTGAGGCGCTGATATTAGCAGATTTAGAAGGGCATATTATTGATGTTAATGCTGAAGCTTGTCGCTCGATGGCTTATGACAATGATGAGCTCATAAATCTTACAATAGCAGATATTGATGCTAACGCTTCACAAGGTGCGGTTGTAACATGGATGCAAGCTTTAAAAGAAGGTGTGCCTGTTAGTATTGATAGCCGTTTTCGACGAAAAGATAGCTTAGTGTATCCTGTTGAGATTCGATGTAATTTATTGACTTTAAATGGAGAAAAGTGCCTGCTTGCGTCAATTCGAGATGTGAGTGAGAGAAAGAAAGCAGAAGAAAAGGTTCATTACTTAGCGTATTACGACGACCTAACTAAGCTTCCAAATAGAAGGCTTTTACAGAATCGTCTTGAATTGACTTTGTCTGCCGCGCGGCGTCATCAGCATATTGGTGCCTTGTTATTCTTAGACCTAGATCGTTTTAAAATGGTTAATGACTCTCTGGGTCATACTGCCGGTGATGAACTGCTTAGTTTGGCGGCTATGCGTATTAAGGGCTGCTTGCGAGAAGAAGATACAGCTGCGCGTATAGGGGGGGATGAATTTGTAATTTTAGTGCCAGAGTTATCGGATGATCTATCCATTGCGCAAAATTTGGTACGACAACTTGCCCAACGAATTTTAGTTGAATTCAGTTTGCCCTTTAGTATTAGAGAACAAGATGTTTATATGACTGTCAGTGTTGGTATTAGCTTATTTCCTTTTGATGATGTGACCAGTTCAGACATACTTCAGCAGGCTGATACGGCGATGTATCGAACGAAAGCAGAAGGAAGAAATGGCTATTACTTTTACCACGCAGAGATGCAAAAACATGCGAATGAACGTCTTATTTTAGAAAAGGCTTTGCATTTGGCGATCGAAAATGAAGAGTTGAGTTTGCAGTATCAGCCTCAAGTGAATGAACAAGGTCAACTATCAGGTTTTGAGGCTTTGGTTCGTTGGAATCACCCGACACTGGGTCGAGTTCCACCCGAACGGTTTATTCATATTGCGGAAGAAACAGGCTTAATCTTGCCAATTGGTCGATGGATTCTGGTTGAAGCGTGTCATCAGCTATTAATATTGCAGGCAAAAGGCCTTCCCAAAACCTTTAAAAGGCTGGCAATAAATATTAGTCCTCGACAGTTTGCTGATGATGGCTTTGTTGACGAAATTCGTGACGTTCTAAGATTAACCGGCGCAGATGCATCATTTTTAGAGTTAGAGCTAACAGAAGGGATGTTGGTAAAAAATATTGATGCTGTTATTTTAAAAATGAAGATTTTAAAAAATTTAGGGTTTAGTTTTTCAATTGATGATTTTGGGACGGGCTATTCATCATTACGATATCTAAAGCATTTACCGATAGACTTGCTAAAAGTTGATCAATCATTTGTACGAGATATTATTTGGGATGCAAATAGTCGTGCCATTGTTCATACCATCATTGCGATGGCAAACCACTTAGACTTAGCGTTAATAGCGGAAGGGGTTGAAACGGATGTAGAGAGAAAGATTTTGTTTGAACTGGGGTGTAAAAATTATCAAGGTTACTATTTTAGTCGTCCCGTTGGCGTAGATCGTCTTGTCTCATATATAGAGAAAGATGTTGAGTTCCCTAAATTACCGATTGCAAGTTCACATTAAACATTAAGTCTATGAACGCAGAGCAGATTGATATCGACTCAGAAATGAGGTTGGTTTTCAGAATGTACGATGTCTTTATCCCAAGGTAGTAAACGATAATGAGGTTGTGATTGCGCAAAATTCATAAAGGGGTATTTGATAATGTCGAAATAGGGAGAGTAATCAAAATCACTGGGTGTACAGAGTTTTGGGTTGCGCCTAAAAATTTTAGTCTCGTGCTTCTCACTGCGTTTTACCAATGGCAGAATCGGATATTGTATTGATGCAAATGCTTCTGCAATCATTGTGGAGCAAACTGTTTTTGTTGTTTTTCCTACGTTAGAGGTAAATAAACTCGAGCGCCATCGCCTAGGCATAATTAGCCAAGGAACTAAAAACCTAAGCAAGTCGAATATTTGCCGGATATCATAGTCTGTGCCTAAACGGCCAATAGCATATGAAATTACTTTTTGAGAATCTGGAAATGTCATGTCTCTTGGTCGACATATTCTTAGGTGATCTCTATCGTAAGTAGAAAGAGGGCGAATCACCGTGCCCATGCCGAGTTCACTTTCAACGATTAATTGTACGTCAGGCTGACCATCAAAATAGTCTTTTACGCGTAAACGACTCATAGGGTCTTCAATTTCGTGAAGTCGACCGATATATAAAGCGGCATGTGACCATCGACTTTGGGTAATATTCTTGATTACTTCGCTTACACGGCTTCTACCCTCAATTAATATTACATCGCCAGGCTTAATTTCATAGCGTGTGCGTTCAAAGTCGCTCATTGGAATGCTGTTAGGCGGGCGTTCATAAGCCAGCCAGCCTACAATGGCGTCAATGAGTTTAGATTTACTTTTGAAGCCCATTATTTAAACCTTTTTGTTTTTACTTTTTGTTCCCACTTAAAGGGTATAGTCAATAAAATGAACTTCAACAAAGGCTATTTTGTAAAATCTTATTACCGTTCGTTTGTAATTACGTTAGAATTGACAAAAAATACAAGTATGTGGATGTTTATGATGGATAAGAAAACGGAAAAGCAAGAAGCGCAAAATCGGATTGAAAACAGCTCTCAGCTGTCAGAAAAAATTAAGCAATCTGCTCGGCAAATCTGGCTTGCAGGTCTAGGTGCTTATACAAAGGCCGAAGAAGACACGGGGAAAATTTTTGAAAAACTCGTCAAAGAAGGCGAAGAGATCGAAAGTATGACGCGTGGTGTTGTTGAGAAACAGTTTAAAGCTGTTGAAGACACCGTCGAAGGTGTAAAAGATAAAGTTGAAGGCGTAAAAGAAAAAGCGACAGACACTTTTGGCAAGTTAGAGAATGTGTTTGATCAGCGTGTTTCAAAAACACTGATTAAGCTAGGTATTCCTACAAATAAACAGATTAAAGAGTTACAAGCTAGAATTGAAAAGTTAGAAGCGAAACTATAATTAGCGTCTAACTACAAATACTGTGCTTTTAGCTCGTTGAGTTGATCTCTTTGGGCGTCATCTAAAAACGGTGCAACAATCGATATGACTTGATAAACGCCGTGGGCTAATACGTCTTCGGTTAATTTGCCTCGGCTGATTAGTTTGTAATTTAGCCAAAAGGTTGCAGTAAGAACGATATGCTCGCAGAGCGCTTCAAGTTCGCTCTCGTTTGCTTTTAGAATGCCTTGTTGGTGCAAATTAGTGAGTATTTTTAAGGATGCTTCACGCTTTTTTAGAATAATTTTTTGAAATCGAAGCTTTACTTCCTCATAGCGTTCTAAAACATTGACTACATCTTTATAAATAAATCGATATTTTGCAATGTTTTCAAATATTAAGTGTAAGAAAAACCATTGATCTTCAATGTCGGTGACGGTGCTCGGCGCCTCCAATAATTGATTCATTTCACGCTCATACCAACCAAATATTTCCGTTAAGATGTCTGTTTTACTTTTAAAATGGTAGTACAAATTCCCTGGGCTAATATCCAGTTCATCTGAAATAAGAAGCGTGGTGACATTAGGTTCACCGAGTTTGTTAAATAACTCTAAGCTCTTATGTAAAATCTTATCGCGTGTTTTCATGGTATACGTGTCATATCCTTTTTGACTTATTTATTTTTAATCTGTGCACGTTACGGGATTTATATAAAAATGTGTAATTCTTTCATCCGTAAACTTACTAAAAAATTGGCTAGTGTCGGAAATTAATTTTAAAGTAGGTGTTTTTGATTGATAGTCAGTAAATAACACCTTTATACCACTATAGTCATCTTTTATTTTGGTAAAACGAGCGGTAATGCTAGATGAAACTAGCGACTCTTCAGGGTGATTATGTTCTTTTGCCAGAAATGTCAGGTAATGCCGCTCTTCTTCAGCTGATAAATTTTCTCGGCTAGCGATATGAGGCATTTTAATTCTTTCTATAATACATTGTGAATAAGATTCTTTGTACGTTTCGGCATACTGCCTGAAAGCTTCCCAAAAATAGCTATCGGTTAAATGTCTAAAGTTTTGAATGTCACTTAAGCCTTTGGTAACAAAACTCAGGATGCTCTCTTGGGTCATTACTTCATCGATTGCTGCACGTAACAGCCAGTCAAAACCTTGCGCTGTTTTGTGTGCATATACTTGGCGATACATTTGATGACGACTATAAACAAAGTCTTCAAGTGAACCGAGTCCTTTATGCGCAATAGACAAGCCAAACCACTCTGTTTGCTGGCACCAGCCAAAATGAAGGTTGCTCAGTAGGTGATCAAGGTTGAATCCACCGATGGTGACAGAAGAATGAAAGCCATCCCTAAGCATATAATCAGCTCTGTCGGCATCGAGTTCACCCGATACAAGGCTGGCCAATAATTGCTGCAGTTTTTTAGCGAAATGGTTTGGCGTGGGTTGCTGTTTGGCGTTTTCTGCCTGTATTAGCGGCCATAAAGCTTCGGCATGGCGATTAAAATCAGCACTAGGTATTACTTCGGTTGTATCCATCAGCGATAAAATATCAGCAATTGGTATTTTGAGTGAAAGCGGTGGAATATCAGAGAGTATTTGATACGCAGCTCTAACAGAAAAGTGTTCGTGTTCGAGCTGTGTTGGAATGTCAGTATAAATATTACTAAAGTCGACATCTTGCCAAAGTGTTTCAAAGCGACCAGGCTGGGCAAGAATTTTTTTAATGGTAGGGGTGCGATTAAATTGATGCGAAAAACTACTATGTCCACTATCGTGAAGTAAACATGCGCAACGGACGAGCCGTTTAAAAAAACTAATAGCTTCTAACATGTCGCTTGAGACACCCGAAATACCTTGGCGCGACCTCTGTTTTAGACTGTTTTCAATCATGGCATTAAATATACGGCCACCAACATGCATGGTTCCTATGCTATGCAAAAACCGGGAATGCGTCGCACCAGGAAAAACGAGCGATAAAATATCATTCTGGCAAATGAAACGAAGTCTTTGGAATAAGGGGTGATCAACAATTAGCACTTCGTGCGTTAAAAGAGGAATTCCGCCATGGATAGGATCCATGATCAGTTTGTGGTGTGCGCCAAGTAAGTCTTCAATATTTAAATTCAAAGAACTTTGTCCAAAATTGTGAATTAGTGTGAATAGTCTAATTTATGAGATTAGTCTCAACGTAAGTGATTTAAATAAGAGTACTCTTTTTGCTACAGGCAATAAAGCTTCAGCAGAAGAACAGTATTTTACACATACAAGTATGCTCTGCCTGTGATGTCCTAAGGCTTTTGCTACTTATAATTCTAGAACTACCTTATTTAAGATTAGGAGTATAGAGCGTATGTTGTGCAAAATGTATTTAAAGAAAACAATAACTAAGCATATTACACAAATAAATGCGTATTTAATTAGATCTTATATAAGCTTGTTCTATACTCTCGTATATATATATCTATTGGAGTTTGCTGTATTGAAAAGGTTTGACCATGTCTAGCCTCGCGGATCGTATTTTGGTCATTGATTATCAAAAAGAAGACCGACTTCGCTTGTCTGACTATTTGATTGCTAAAGGTTACTTGGTACAAACTGTATCAACGATTCAGCAGGCAACCCTGTTAGTGGATGATGAGCCGCCAGATCTTATTTTTGCTGATATTACCAATGATGAAATTAAACAAATTCCTTTTTTAGAGCGTGATGCATTTCCAGCTTCCCTTGTCATTGTTTCAGAAACAAAATTAGCGGGCGATGTGGTCGCTTGTTTGCGAGCAGGTGCGGCAGATTACATTTTAAAACCAGTGCTAGATTATTCGAGTGTTGATCATGTTATTCATCGTATTCTTGATAAAATACGGCTGGCAAAGCTAAATAGGCGACTCCATAAAGAGCTTGAAGACGGTAATAAAAAACTGAGTTCTGGCATACAAGAGTTGCGCGCGGATCAAAAAGCGGGTTTACAAGTTCAGCTTAAAATGTTGCCAGAACCGAGCAAAAAAATTCATGGCTTTAGCTTTGATCATCGCATTAAGCCTTCGCTATATTTAAGTGGCGATTTTCTAGATTATTTTAACTTAGATCAAAACCGGAGTATGTTTTACTTTGCCGATGTTTCTGGGCACGGTGCATCCTCTGCTTTTGTAACGGTATTGTTGAAAAATTTAACCATGAGGTTAAAGCGGAACTTTAAACGTAATTCCAGTGATGAGTTAAGTTGTCCAGACCAATTCTTAAGACGTGTGAACCAAGAACTATTAACAACCGACCTAGGTAAGCATGTCACAATTTTTGTTGGAATTATTGATAAGCAAAAGAAAGAGCTAATTTATTCGATAGGTGGGCATTTTCCATTACCCATTTTGACGAGTGAAGGGGTGTCGGAATATTTAGAGGGAAAAGGTATGGCGGTGGGTTTATTTCCCGAGCCAACGTTTAATATTTATAAAAAAGATCTACCAGATGGCTTCAAAATAACGATTTTTTCTGACGGTATTCTTGAGGTAATTAGTGGTCCAGCACTAAAAGATAAAGAAAAATTATTATTAGATGTTGTTTCTCAGGAGCAACGGGGGATAGAATCACTTTTTTCCTCGTTAGGTTTAGATGGCATTGATGACTTACCGGACGATATTGCGGTGTTAACGATTGGTGATACCTCAAAATCGGCGAGAAGTAAATCAATAGGTGTATAGCATAATTGAAGAGTTGAATTATGATGTCCAGATGTAAAATATTACAAGCTGAGTTTAGTGGTGTTTATGTACTGAAATTAGTCGGTGAAGTACGACTAAACTTATGTTCGACGATTGACGCTTCGATTGAAGCGATGACATTGGACCCACAGTTCGCAACGGTAGTTGTTGACCTCAGTGAAACAACACTGATCGATAGCACGACACTGGGGCTGCTTGTGAAATTGGCGCTTCGCGCAAAGGCTAAAAGTCATTTCATGCCCTCTATTATTTCAACAAATCCGGACATAACCCGGATAATTGAGACCATGGGGTTTGACAATGTTTATCTGATATTAGATAAGCCAGCTCTAACAGACCAGACATTGATTGAATTGGCACCTCAAGAAATGAGCGAAGAGGTTTTGCGGACGAATGTATTATGTGCGCATAAAATACTGATGAATTTGAATGAGCATAATCGAGAACAATTTAAAGACCTTGTTGGTGCATTGGAGTGTGATGCTGAAGAGCATACGTCTTCAAGTGTTGGTTAGTGTTCAGATGAGTTAAAACACAAAGACTAAATAAGAGAAAATAAATGTCTGATAGCAAGCGTATTGCTGTTTTAGGGGGAGGTAGTTTTGGTACTGCTATCGCCAATATCGCCGCTGAATATGGTGTTACAACCTATTTGTGGATGCGTAATGAGCAGGCTGTTGAAGAAATTCGTGTCGGCCGAAAAAATCAAAAATATCTTCCAGATCTTATTCTACATAAAAATCTAATACCAACCACTGACCTTCACAAAGCGTTAGAAGGTGCTTCGTTAGTGTTTTTTGCTGTTCCTAGTAAATCCTTTCGCGAAGTCGCTAAGAGCGTTAAGGGAATTATTAAACCTGATCAATGCGTTATTAGTACGACCAAAGGTATTGAACCAGGTACCTTGAATTTAATGAGTGATATTCTTAAATATGAGCTGCCTGAATGCTCACGTGGCGTGATGGGCGGACCAAACCTAGCAAAAGAGATAGCGCGACATGAGTTAACAGCAACGGTTATAGCGAGTGAAGACTCATCTTTAAGGCACTCGGTTCAAAATGTATTAGGCTGTTCTTATTTTCGCGTCTATGCCAGTGCCGATATCTATGGTGTTGAGCTGGGTGGCGCACTAAAAAATATTTATGCCATTATGGCAGGCATTGTGGCAGCGAAAAAACTGGGTGAAAACACAACAGCTATGTTGTTGACGCGTAGTCTTGCAGAAATGGGGCGTTTTGCCGAAAAACAAGGCGCAAATCCAATGACATTTTTAGGTTTGTCGGGGGTGGGTGATCTGATTGCAACCTGTAGTTCACCACTTAGCCGAAATTATAGAGTCGGCTACGCGTTTGGTTCGGGTAAAACACTTGATGAAGCGGTTGAAGCGTTAGGTGAAGTGGCGGAAGGTGTGAATACGCTCGTACAAGTTAAGCGGTATGCCGATGAAAACGATATTTATATGCCACTTGTTCAAGGTTTATATCAAATGATTTATAAGCAAGTTCCCTTGTCTGATGTTATTAAGCACTTAATGGCGGGTGAGCAGAACTCTGACGTGGAATTTACCTTATCAAAGGACGATGTATAGCAATGGCTAGTTTTGAAGAACATAAACTAATTAGAGTCTTGTACGTTATTTTTTATTATTTCATTTTTGGCTTGTGTCATTTTTTACTTCTTTTAGTGGCTGTTGTCCAAACACTGCTAAATATATTTTATGATGGTCCAAACGGAAGTCTGCAGCAATTTTCGGCGAGTTTAGGGCTTTATGTAAAACAAGTTGCTGAATATGTAGGGTATGTGAGCGAAGAAAAACCGTTTCCATTTTCAGATTGGCCTAATGTTCAATAGTATTATTTTCATTTATGGCTAATGATATATCCATAAATTGAATTCGAGTTCTGATTAGGAGGCGCAATGAAGTTATTTATCGGTCGGCATGGGCAAGCTTCTTTTAATGCTGAGAGTGATCGGGCGCGACCATTAACTGCGGTGGGAATTACTGAAACAGAAAACCTTCTGGACCTTTATATTTCAGAACTAAAACAAGCACAAGTTATTTGGGCGAGCGATTTAACGCGAGCGAATGAAACGGCGTGTATTTACGCAGATAAATTGGACCTTGAAATAGAAACAAAAAATTTCTTATCACCTGACTGCGAAGCAGAAAGGGTTGTTAAGAAGCTACACGCTCTTGAACCAGATGCCTGTGTCTTAATTGTGTCTCATCAGCCGCTTGTTGGTGAGTTAGTCAGCTTACTGTGTGAAGGTAATATCTACGCGGCACACCCTTACGTTACCAGTGAAATCGTGGTCGTCGAATGTGAAATAGCTTTGGAGGGAATGGGAAGTATAGTTGGTAATTTTCAGCCTGCTAGAGGCTGAGTATTACTGTATTTTACTGTCTACTCAGTATCATTGCTTATATCTTTTATAAAAGCGTTTTCAGTATTTTTATTGCAGAATCAATTACGGTTTTGGATGTGTAAAAATGCGGTGAAAACCGAACGCCTCCCCCTCGGCAAGCACAAATAACCCTTTTTTTCATCAGTGCCATATACAGTGTATTGGCATCGGTGTTATCAATTTTAAATGTGATGATTCCTCCTCGTAAAGCTTCTTCAACCGGGGATAATATTGTTAAACCCTGAATGGTAGTTAATTGCTTCGTTAAATAGTGCATACGCTTGTTTAATTCGGAGGCAATGGTCTCTATTCCAATTTCATGAATGAGTCCTAGGCTAGCATTTAAGGTGTGTATGCCGAGCATGTTAGGGCTTCCGCACTCAAAACGAGTGCCATCGTTTGCCGGCTCCCATTCACGCGCGCCATAATTTCCTTTATCTTTAATCATATGCCAACCGAACTGAGTCAACTTAAGTTGGTTTTGGTGCTCTTTTTTTATGTAAAGTAAAGCCAGTCCTTCTGCTGCCATCATCCATTTATGTCCATCGGCAACAATAAAATCAGCTTGAATTTTAGTCTGATCGAAAGGCAGTGCGCCTAAGCTTTGAATCGCATCAACGCATAATAATATCTGTTGCTTTTGGCACAGTTGACTAAGAGCCTCTAAGTCCATGCGTAAACCGGATGCGTACTGAACAGAGCTAATTGAAACAAGGCGGGTGTTCTTGGTGATGCAATCTTTTATGCTGGTAATAGTCTCTATTGCGGTTGAGGACGTTGGAAAATTAGCAGTGACCGTTTTAACCCCAAACTGTGCTAAAGACTCCCAAACAATTCGGTTTGATGGGAATTCATGGCTACTAATAATTACTTCGTCGCCTTCTTGCCAGTTGATGCCGTAAGCAATGATGGATAAGGCTTCAGAGGTGCTTTTAGCAATTGTTATTTCATCGGTATCATGGGTGTTAATGAGTTTGGCTAGGCGCCTCCTAAGCTGTTTTTCTGTTTCTAGCCAATTTAGATAATTTGTTGCACCAAATACAGCGTTTTCTTTAGCAAAATCAGTCAATGCATTCGTAGTGCATATGGGCCAGGGACTTACGGCAGCATGGTTTAAATAGCAAATTGACGGATCTTGAGGGAAGTGCTCAGTAAAATTTTGCATAATCATGCCTTGGTTTAAATTTCTAATTTTTGTGGAGGTCTATTCTAAACACATTTTTTGTGGAATGTTTATAGCGTATCAGTGTCACTGGTCGCAATCTTGTCTAACCAGAATAATAGTTTGTCTTTTAATATTTTAGGATCGATTGGCTTACTAATGTAGTCACTCATGCCCACTTCAAGGCAATGCTCTTTGTCGCCTTTCATCGCGTTCGCGGTCATCGCAATAATAGGTGTTTGTTTATGATGCGCTCCGCCTGCACTGACGCGTATTTGACGGGTGGCTTCATAACCATCCATGTTAGGCATCTGACAATCCATAAAAATGAGTTGGTAAGGTTCATGGTTCGTGGTGGCGTTGAGTGCTTCGAGCGCTTTGATGCCGTCTTCAGCAACATCGACTATGCATGCCAACTCTTCTAGTAAGCTGACAGCAATAAGTTGGTTTATCATGACATCATCAACGAGAAGAATACGGTTTTTTGCTCTGTTATGGTCATCTCTTTTTGGGGGTGATGCAGCGTTATGATGGGTTAATATTTCATTGGATGACATGTTAAGTGCCAATGCCGCAGCGTTTGATAAGTCTGAGAGCGTGGCGGGTTTTGGAAAGCTAGTAATAAAACCTAGGTTTTTGTAAAAATTAATATTTTCCCCTTCATGAGGCTCAATATTAGTCATTATAATTAAGGGGATGGCGTCTAATTTTAAATCTTTACGTATCGTTTTTGCCAGTTCACAGCCATCAATGCTGGGCATGTACCGGTCGATGAATACCATATCAAACTCAGCTTTGGCCTCATGGGGTTGAGGTATATTTGGTTTAAGTAGTTCAAGTGCACGCTTCGCATCTTCTACTTGTGTCACCACGGCTCCCCAATATTGAAGCTGATTACAAATAGCTTGTGAGCTATGTTTATTATCATCGACGATTAAAATCATTACCCCTTTAAGAGATACTTGAGGTTCTACCAATTTTGACTGGGTGCTACTAGAAAAATCTAAATCGAACTTAAAGCAGCTGCCTACACCCAAAATACTGGATACTTGTATTGGCTTGTTACCCATTTTTTTACAAAGTCGATTAGCGATGGCAAGCCCCAAACCTGTACCTCCGTAATCTCGGGTAGTTGAGGCGTCGGCCTGAGTAAATGCCTCGAATAAGGTATCAATTTTTTCATGTGGGATACCAATACCGGTATCAGAAATTTCACCTGAACACTGCAATGTTTCATTATCAATCTCTTGAATAGAAATACGGATAACGATTTCACCTGAATGCGTAAATTTTATGGCATTACCAATCAGGTTAGTCAAAATCTGTTTGAATCGACTCGGGTCACCTCTGACATGTGTTTGGTCAATGCCGCTTTGATCTAGAATTAATTCCAGACCTTTGTTTTGTGCAAGATGGGCCATCGACTCTGAAAAATTGCCTAATAAGTCACCCATATTAAAGTCGACCTCTTCTAGACTTAGCTTATCAGCGTCAATTTTGGAGAAATCTAATATATCATTGAGTAGTGTGAGTAAGCTGTCCGCACTCGATAAAGCGAGGGTGACATAGTGACGCTGTTGCTCAGAGAGAGAATCATTTAACAATATACGCAACAAACCCAAAACACTATTCATGGGGGTGCGAATTTCATGGCTCATACTCGCGAGAAAATCGGATTTTAACTGAACCGATTCCTTTGCTTTTTCCAAGGCTGATTGTCGTTCTGACTCTAGCGCTTTTTGCTGACGAATATCATGTAAAACTACCAATGATTCAACTTGTCCGCTAGCGCTTTTCAGTGTTTCCATCGTGATACTAACAAGACAATGTTGGCCTTTTAAGTTGACCTCATATTCCCCGTGTAATATTAGATTTTTCTCACGAGTGTTGTCTTTATTGTTGTTCAGCGGGAGGCATATATCGCTAAAGGCCAGTCCTTCTAATGCTTCTGATGATTGGCAAAATAATTTAGTAATATACGGGTTCACTTGCTTAATATTGCCTTGTTGATTAAGTATAATGAGACCATCGGGCATTGTATGAATGATCTGATCGATATAGTCTTTAGATACCGTCGTGGTATTAAGACTTAGCGCCATTTTATTAATGGTGCGCGCGAGATCTCCAAGCTCGTCCTTTCGCTGGCTATTAATATGCGTGCTAAAATTACCTTTAGCGATTTTTTTTGCTGCCTGCTTTATTTCAATAATAGGTTTTACTAGCAGGCTTGCTGTTATGAAAGCGAGCACTAATGCCAGTAACGTCGCACTAACTGAAATGACCGCCATTTTATAGACTGATTTTTTAACGGCCTGATTCGTTCTTTCTAGTGATAACTCAATAATTAGTGCGCCTAAATACTCACCTGAGGCAGCCAATACCGGTGACGTAACTAAGTGAGTTTGCTTGTTTTTCAAATAAATATCGATTAATGCAATCTTACCTGTTGGGATGTTTGGAATTACATCATTAATCAGTTCATCACTAAACAGATTGTCTTCGGTACCGTCGGCTAAAATATAGCTCTCATGATCTAAAACAAAGGTACGTTTGATATCTTTTTCATTTAATACGTGCCTAAGTAGTCGATCAATTTGATCAATTTTAAGTTCGTAGAGGGGAGATACGAGTGTTGCTGAGAGGAGGCGTGAAAGGCTATGGCCTTTTTCTACAAACTCATACTGAATAGTCTGTTTTTGGCTGATCGCTGCAAATATGGTAATGATCGTACTAATCAATATTGAGACTAGAAATATATTTAGAGCTTGTTTTAAACGAAGGCCGAGTTTCATTTGTGCGGGTTACTTGTATTTAAGAAGTGTTTGTAAGGGCTTGAGGTATGCATTAACGCCTCCCGGTAAATCATCAAATTGTTTGGTTTTAGAGAAGCTTGCTAGCGCGGCTTTACCTTCTTTCGAAAGATGCATTTTGGTCAGAATTTCTTTGATTCTACTCACATGTTTTTGAGAAACCATCGTGCTGTGACTAACAACGTGACGCGGCACAGATATACTCGTTCCTATAATTTGTAAGTCTTTAATTTTTTTCTTGGCATATTTTTCGAAGCTGGCTTTGTTCATAGCGCCGACTGGGACTTTTTTTCTTAATACCCAAAGCATAGTGTTTCGGTCATCATCACTAAATAAGTAACCTACTTTGTCAGCATCTATTTTGCTACCGAGTGAAACTTCCTCTAACGTGAAGCCCTTTTCTAATAAAGTGGTTTTGGGTAAAAAATAGGAAGATGTCGAAAAGGAGTCTTCAAAGGCGACGATTTTGCCGGTTATTGCATTTAAAGAATTAATACCGCTATCTTTTCGTGAAAAAATCACGCTATGGTATTCCGCGACACCATTTTTCCAGCGTCGCAAAAAAATAGTGCTGCCTGTTTCTTTAGCCATAATTAAACTTGGAAAAGGGCTATCGATATAAATATGCACCTTGCCGCTTGAAATCAAGTTTGCCATGGTGGCTTGATTGGATGCGACCACTGTTTTGATATCGTCAATACCATCTTTCTTAAGATGCTTTTTAAGGTGGTTTGCTAAACTCAGAAATTCCTTAATTTCTTCATCCGCGTCATCGCCAATACTTCCCAAGTACAGTGTTTCAGAGCTCGCTTGATGAGATAGCATAAATAAAGCAATAACGAATAGAACTCTTGATACACATTTACTGGTAGCACTAAGCATAGATATTTCCCTGTGTGCATCAATGTTAGGTGAACTGAAGTAATAAATTAAGGCTTAAGCGGGAGTGATGTCTATCTACAAAAAGCGTAACCACCTATAAATTAATAGCCTATAGGTAGCTAAAAATCAATGATTCAAAATAAAAATGACGTTGAATATGGGCATAGTAGATGTGTTTTGGTAGTTTCCGCACACGACTATTTGGGCGTATAATGGTTTTTACTGTTACCTGTAACCACTATATTTAACCTATTTGATTTAGAAGCATATATGAATTATTTACCAATAGAATACATAGAGCCTGTATTTCGACCTCCCTCAGAGGCGCGGTCGTTGATTCTTCAAGTGTCCAATGGCTGTTCATACAATAAGTGTACTTTCTGCGAGATGTATACCGATCCTCAGAAAAAATTCAAACCCAAATCAATTTCTGAGGTTGAGAAAGAGATTAAGGCTGTTGCATCCGAAATGCCCGATATGAGACGTTTCTTTTTGGCGGATGGCGATGCCATGACCTTATCGTTTAGGCGCTTAAAAGAAATTTTAGAATGTATTAATCGATACTTTCCACAACGTGAGCGAGTGACCGCTTATTGTTTGCCTAGGAATATCAAGAAAAAGACCGTAGAAGAGTTAGCCGAGTTAAAAGAACTCGGTTTAAGCATGGTTTATGTAGGGTGTGAGTCTGGGGATGACAAGGTGCTTGAGTGCGTTCAGAAAGGCGAGACATTCGAAACCTCTAAAGATGCACTAGTCAAACTAAAGGCTGCGGGGATAAAAACATCAGTGATGATCTTAAATGGCTTAGGCGGACGTAAATTCTCTGAGCAGCACGCCATCAACACTGCTAAATTAATGAATGAAACTCAGCCTGAATTTTTATCAACTCTAGTGGTGTCGTTTCCGACGGGTGAAGATCGTTTTCGTGCAGGGTTTAATGGCGATTATGAGCCGCTTGAGAAAAATGATTTATTTCATGAAATTCGAACGTTTATAAGTTATTTAGAATTAAATGATACGGTGTTTCGCTCCGACCATGCTTCGAATTATCTTGTGTTAAAAGGAAACTTAGGGGCTGATAAGCAAGCGATGTTGAATCAAATTGATCTTGCTTTGAAGGGGGCGATTCCATTAAGGCAGGAATGGCAGCGAGGGCTTTAAAATGACAGAAAAGTTGAAATCAGCAGGGAATCGTTTGCCAGATTTTGCGGAGGAAATTCGGGTGTTGGTGGGTGAAGGAAAAAAATTACCACCAGTGAATGAGTGGCATCCTGAACGAATAGGCGAAATTGATATTCGTATCGCAAAAGATGGTGCTTGGTTTTATCAGGGAAATAAAATGGAGCGGCAGTCTATTGTTAAGCTGTTTTCGGGTATTTTAAGGAAAGATGATCAAGACTATTTTTTGGTCACGCCTGTCGAAAAGATGAAAATTGCAGTTGATGATGCGCCCTTTGTGGTTTGCATGATGGATGTCGAAGGCGAGGGTGAAGCGCAAAAAATTTATTTTTCGACAAATGTTGGTGATGCATTTTTACTTTCTAATTCGCATTCATTGGTGGTTGAATATAATACGAAAAATGAGCCATCGCCTTATGTAAGGGTGCGAGATAAATTGACTGCTTTGGTTAGTCGTCAGGTTTATTATGAGTTAGCGGAACTGGCGGTCGATATCAGTGATGAGCCAAATGTTGAGAAGTTTGGCGTTTGGAGTGATGGTATTCTTTTTAGTTTATAGCGGCTAAGAGTTATATAGCTCTTGCGTTGTCAGTGTTAATTATTAGCCAATTTTAAGGAAAAAAAAGGCATTGTTTTCACAATGCCTTTTTTCTTAAAGCGTATAACTAATTAAAGCGCAGCATCCAATTCAGGAACGGCTTCAAATAAGTCAGCAACAAGGCCGTAATCAGCAACCGAAAAGATCGGAGCGTCTTCGTCTTTGTTGATCGCTACAATTACTTTACTGCCTGACATACCGGCTAAGTGCTGAATAGCACCCGAGATACCCACAGCAATATAAAGGTCTGGCGCAACAATTTTACCTGTTTGACCAACTTGCATATCGTTAGGAACAAAACCAGCGTCAACCGCTGCGCGTGATGCACCCATACCTGCGCCAAGTTTGTCAGCAACAGACTCAAGAATTTTGAAATTCTCGCCATTCTGCATGCCACGACCACCAGAGATGATGATTTTTGCAGCCGTTAATTCCGGGCGATCAGACTTCGCCATTTCTTCACCAACAAATGAAGAGATGCCAGCGTCTTGAACGTTATCAATTGCTTCAACTGGTGCAGAGCCGCCTTCCGCAGACACAGGATCAAACCCAGTGCCACGAACAGTGATAACTTTAATGCTATCTGAAGACTGTACCGTTGCGATTGCATTACCCGCATAGATTGGACGAACAAACGTGTCAGCAGATTCTACACGGATGATGTCAGAAATCTGAGCAACATCAAGTAGTGCCGCAACGCGAGGAAGGAAATCCTTACCGGTTGTGCCCGCTGACGTTATAATGTGTGAGTAGCCTTTGCCTAAGTCTGCAACTAAAAGAGATAGGTTTTCTGCAAGTGAGTGAGCGTATGCTGCATTGTCTGCAACTAAAACCTTTGTAACGCCTTCAGCTTTTGCCGCAGCTTCTGCTGCTGCGCCACAACCTGAACCCGCAACGAGTACATCGATGTCGCCACCGATTGCTTTTGCTGCAGCAAGAACATTTAAAGTGACAGGCTTGATACTTGCGTTGTCATGATCTGCAATTACTAAAATACTCATGTTAGATCACCTTCGCTTCGTTCTTAAGTTTGTCAACTAGTTCAGCTACGTTGGCAACTTTAATGCCGGCTGAGCGTGTTGGTGGCTCTTCAACTTTAGTGATCTGTAAGCTAGCAGCGATATCTACACCCCAATCAGCAGGTGTTGTCATTTCAAGCGGCTTTTTCTTAGCTTTCATGATGTTTGGAAGCGATGCGTAACGAGGCTCATTCAAACGTAAGTCAGTTGTTACAACTGCAGGTAAGTTAAGCGAAACAGTCATTAAACCGCCGTCAACTTCACGTGTTACGTTTACTTTGTCGCCTTCAACAACTACTTCAGAAGCAAATGTGCCCTGAGCCATGCCAGCTAATGCTGCAAGCATTTGGCCAGTCTGGTTGTTGTCAGAATCGATTGCCTGCTTTCCAAGAATAACTAATTGTGGTTGTTCTTTATCTACAACAGCTTTAAATAATTTAGCTGCTTGCAAAGACTGAATTGTTTCATCAGTTTCAATCAAAATACCGCGGTCAGCACCCAGTGCTAAAGACGTACGTATTTGCTCTTGAGCAACTTTAGGCCCAATAGAAACGACGATAACTTCGCTTGCTACGCCCTTTTCTTTTAAACGTACCGCTTCTTCTACGGCAATTTCACAAAATGGGTTCATCGCCATTTTGATATTTGTAAGATCGACACCTGAATTGTCAGATTTAACTCGTACTTTGACGTTATAGTCAATAACTCGTTTAACAGCTACCAGAATCTTCATAGATTCCCCGTTAATTAACAATGAATGGAATTAGAGGCCTTTTTCAACCTAGTGAGCTTAATTAAAGCAGTAACTTATTACAGTTTATACCTTAACAGCTCTGCTAGGGACAGGCCTAGACTCTAACGAAAGACTGATAAAACTTAGTAGATTCAGCATGTTATAACAAACTTTAGGCTAGTAAGGTCTTCCGCGACGCGCATTATATTGCCCAAAAAACCCTTTTAGGTCAATACCTATGGGTTATACGGTGATACTTTGGGCTTTTCAAGTCACTAAAACAGGACAGGTGTACACTTAAAACTATCATTTTTTTAATCAAACCATCATAATAGCGTGTAATTCAAACAGTTGTTTGAATTACACTAATTTCAAGATGCGTCATATGTATATTATCTGTATAATCAGGGCGCTTTAACGAATGAAAATATGTAGATTGAATTAGCGAATTCAGAAATGCTGTTCTATAACTATCTGCAACAACGTATATATATATGCACGAGGAGACTTATTGTGGAACGTGAATCGATGGAGTTTGACGTACTCATTGTTGGTGGTGGCCCAGCTGGACTATCTGCAGCTTGCCGTATTCGCCAATTAGCCGAAGAAAATGGCAGTGAAATTACCGTGTGTGTTGTAGAAAAAGGCTCGGAAATAGGTGCCCATACCTTATCTGGTGCTGTGATTGAAGATAAAGCATTAGCTGAGTTGTTTCCTAATTATAAAGAAATGGGCGCACCGCTTAATACGCCAGTTAAATCTGATGAAGTCTATCTTTTAAATAGTGCGCAGAAAAGTTTTAAAGCGCCTAGTTGGATGATTCCAAAGCCAATGCACAATGACGGCAACTATATTGTTAGTCTTGGTAATGTGGTTCGTTGGTTGGGTGAGCAAGCCGAAGCGCTAGGTGTAGAGGTCTATCCAGGCTTTCCTGCTGCGTCAAATATCATTGAAGATGGTGTTATAAAAGGCATTATTACGGGTGATATGGGTATAAGCGAGTCGGGTGAACAAACTGATGCTTATATGCCGGGTATGGAGTTACGTGCTAAGTACACGATCTTTGCAGAAGGTTGTCGCGGACACCTAGGTAAGGAACTGATTAAAGAGTTTAGCTTAGATAAAGATTGTGATGCGCAGCATTACGGTATTGGCATTAAAGAATTATGGGATATTCCGCCTGAGCAGCATCAACCAGGTTTAGTTATTCATGGTGCAGGTTGGCCGCTAACGGAGTCGGGTTCAACAGGAGGTTTCTTCCTATATCATGTTGAGAACAATCAGGTAGTTGTTGGTTTAATTACGGATTTGTCTTATTCAAATACACACCTTAGTCCGTTTGATGAGTTTCAACGCCTTAAACATCACCCAGTGTTAGAAAAACATCTTAAAGGTGGGAAGCGTGCTTCTTACGGTGCGCGTGCGATAACTAAGGGTGGCTTAAATAGTCTGCCTAAGATGACTTTTCCGGGTGGATTAATTGTTGGTTGTGATGCCGGTACGCTTGATTTTTCAAAAATAAAAGGTACGCATACGGCGATGAAGAGCGGTATGATTGCAGCTGAAGAAGTGGTCACAGCGCTTAAGTCAGACCGTGCAAATGATGAAATTACTGACTACGCCAAAGCATTTGAAAATTCTTGGGTTTATGAAGACCTTCAAAATAGTCGTAACTTTGGCCCAGCGATGCATAAATTTGGCATGGTTGGTGGGGGTGCATACAATTTTATTCACCATAATATTTGTCCGCTTCCATTTACCTTGCATGATACAACACCCGATCACGCAACCATGAAGCCTGCGAGTGAGTGTAAGAAGATTAACTACCCTAAGCCAGATGGTGTGATTAGTTTTTCTAAGCTTGATTCGGTTTTTATTGGTAATGTTAATCATGCTGAAGATCAGCCATGTCATCTTAAGCTAACAGATCCATCTATTCCCTTAGGCCAAAATCTTGCTAACTACGATGAGCCAGCACAGCGATACTGTCCAGCAGGTGTTTATGAGATTGTAGAGGATGCAGGTGGTGAAAAGCGCTTCCAAATCAACTCTCAGAATTGTGTTCATTGTAAAACATGTGATATTAAAGACCCTGCCCAGAACATTACTTGGGTAACGCCAGAAGGTGGCGGTGGACCAAATTATCCAAACATGTAAGTAGTTAATAAATAAGAAAAGGGTAGAGAAATCTGCCTTTTTTTATGTCTGTTTGTTAGGCTTTTTTGTTTAATACGCAATGAAGTTATGGGTTATTTACGCTAAGCGTATGTTTTTTTAGGTGATAGGTTGTGTGTAAGGGCTCATGTTTTGACTTATTTTTAATTAGTGAAATATTAAATGGCAAAAAGGGCAGAAAAATCTGCCCTTTTATTGAGGGAATTAACCGTCGGCGGTTAATTCGTTATTGTCGGTAATGACCTACAGGTCGTAACCTTTTTCTTCATGAAGGGCTAAATCAAGTCCCATTGCTTCATCATCAGCATCTACTCTTAAGCCAGTGATCGCGTCAACAAGCTTTAAAATTATCCAAGTAACCGCAGCAGTGTAAATAATGACGCTAACAATACCGATCATTTGCGCGCTTAGCTGCTCGCCAATCGTGCTGTTGTCGCCGCCAAAGCCATAACCACTAAATGGTCCAAGATCTGATGCGCATAATATGCCCACCATAAGGGTTCCTAAGATACCACCAACACCGTGGACTGGAAAAACATCGAGTGAATCATCAATCTTAAGCTTCTGTTTAATAAATAAGGTGGCATAAAAACAAACAATACCGGCGCAAAGGCCAATAATCATTGCTGCGCCAGGGCTAACCGATCCAGATGCAGGGGTAATCGTACCTAGGCCTGCAACCATACCTGTTACCACGCCTAATACTGAAGGCTTGCCGAATTTTTTCCATTCACAGGCCATCCAGGCTAGTGCGCCCATTGAGGCCGATAAATGCGTGGCAACTAATGCCATAGCTGCATTTTCGTCGGCTGCAAGTGCGCTACCTGCATTAAATCCGAACCAACCAACCCATAACATACCAGCGCCTGTAACGGTCATGGTCATATTGTGGGGCGTCATGGCCGTTTTTGGCCAACCGTTACGATTACCAATAACTAGCGCTGAAACAAGTGCTGCAACGCCCGCTGTAATGTGTACCACGATCCCCCCTGCGAAATCTAGCACACCTAGTTCGCTCAACCATCCGCCGCCCCAAACCCAGTGGCAAACAGGAATGTAAACAGCAAATAACCAAATGCTGCTGAAAAGTAGCATGGCAGAAAATTTCATTCGTTCTGCAAAGGCACCGACAATTAAAGCTGGTGTGATGACGGCAAAGGTCATTTGAAACGCGGCAAAAAGTGCTTCTGGTATGGTTCCTGTTAATGAACTTTTAGTCACGTTGGCCATAAACAGATTGTTAAAGTCGCCAATAAACTGGTTGCCTTCTCCAAATGCCAGAGAATAGCCCGCAATATACCAAAGCACTGACATAAGCGCTGTTAAGGTAAAACACTGCATTAAAATTGATAGTACGTTTTTACTGCGTGCTAAACCGGCATAAAAAAGTGATAAGCCAGGTATCGTCATAAATAAGACGAGAGCTGTTGCGGTCAAAATCCACGCGGTGTCAGCGCCGTTTAATGTATCTTCAGCTAATGCAAAAGTAGGGACTAGCATTAGCGACGCTAGTACGGATAGTTTTTTCATAATTAATTCCAATAAAATCAGTTTTATATTAAAGGGCGTCGTTATTTATTTCGCCAGTTCTAATGCGGATAGATTGCTCTATATTTGAGATGAATATTTTACCATCACCAATTTTCCCGGTATTAGCTGCATTAATAATAGATTCTGTTGCTTGATCAAGTATGTCGTCAGCAACAACAACCTGAAGTTTAATCTTTGGGACGAAGTCGATGATGTATTCGGCTCCTCGATAGAGTTCTGTATGCCCTTTTTGACGCCCAAAGCCTTTTACTTCTTCAATCGTCATGCCTTGCAGCCCTATGTCAGTTAGTGCTGTTCTGACATCCTCTAGTTTAAATGGCTTTATAATCGCAGTGATTAGTTTCATTTCTTTTTCCAGTATGTCGCAGAAAGTTTATTGATTATTTTTTATGTTTAATTATCAGTTATTCAAGTAATAAGTGCGGTAATATTATTATTTTTAAGCTTGTTTGCAATTTCGGTTTAAATCGGAAATTAAATTAATCAAATTATGTCCTAAGTTCAATAGTGAATTGAGTTTAAGGCGAGATAAATCGTTAAAATCAGACCCTCTATGACATTGTTTAGTAAGTTATCCATTTTTTACTTTGTTTATTTCTCTCTTTTGGGGGTAATGGCGCCATATTTGGGTTTATATCTCGAGGAGCAAGGATTCAGCTTGTTTGAGATCGCTCAACTTTCATCCTTGTTAATGCTCACAAAAATTGTGGCGCCCATGCTATGGGGGTCGCTTGCTGACCGGCATCAAAATAGAATATTTCTAGTGCGTTTTGGTGCGCTGATGACAATGGCTTGTTATTTAGGTTTTTTTGTTGCTGAGCAGTTTTGGCATTATGTGTT